>JACZIY010000702.1 GCA_014860845.1 Anaerolineaceae bacterium | reverse complement strand
CCACATATGGGGGTTGATTATTCATTTTTCCCACATACCCCAATTAATGGTAGTAAATATTCCATAATTACGGGAAGAAAAAACGTTAAGTAGACGAGTCAATAATTCCAGATAACAGACGGGCTGAGAGCAATCCGTTGTGTTCTATGGCATAACCGCCTTCGTGCATGATTACAGTGGGGAGGTTCAATGCCCCAATCCGTTTCCCAATCTCAGAGAAAGCTTGATCGGTGAGATTAAAGTAAGTTGAAGGATCTTCCTGACAGGTATCGTATCCGGCTGAGAGTACCAGCCAGTTGGGTTGATAAACCCGGATGGCGTCCAGAGCTTGGGAAAGCGCATGCAGATAGGTTTGGTCATCACAACCTTTGGGTAGCGGCAGGTTGATATTTGCTCCTAATGCCTGAGCACCACCTCTTTCATCTGCATAACCTGAGAAAAAGGGATATTCGGCTTCAGGATCGGCATGGAGGGAAACAAACAATACTTCCGGGTCATCCCAGAAGATCTCCTGGGTGCCGTTGCCATGATGGTAATCAATATCCAGGATGGCTCCTCTGCCCCATGCTTGCTTCAATTGATCCGCTGCAATCGCGGCGTTATTCAGGTAGCAATAGCCACCGATCATTTCTCGTCCCGCGTGATGTCCGGGTGGACGGCAGAGGGCATAGGCTACCTGGGATTCCTGATGAATGATGGACTGAGATGCACAATACGCGAGATTGGCGCTGGCATAGACTGCCTGCCAGGTGTTTTTTCCAATCGGGGTGTAGGTGTCAAAGGCATAACACCCGGCTGAATCCGGGGATTTGAGTAGTCCTTCACGCATTTGCTGATTGAGTGGGTAGATCCAGGGATAGAGGTACGGATCATCCTGCCCCATGATCTGCTCCTGTTGCCTGGCAAATGCTGAGCGTTCCAGCAAATGCTCGATGAGAGCTGTGGAATGTACCCGAGCAATCTGATCGATGGTTAATTCCGGAGCGGGTTGAAATTCTTGGGTGAATGGCAATTGCAATAGAGCTTCATGGGCACTTTCGATGCGTCTGGCTTGCTCCTGATAGGGAATTTGAAAACCCCGGTCATATTCAAATTTTGGTTCGTGAAAGATGTGTTTGCTTGAATATAAAATTGGAATTTTTTGAGATCGATGATTTTTCATATTGGCATAATAAATGATTGAAGGATTATGCATTAGTATAATGTATTTTCCACCTGGATTTCTAATATTTTTAATATAATAGATAGATGTCTATTTAATTTCTTTTTTGATTAAAAAGGATTGATTCATGTTATTAATAAGAACTGAAATCCGCCCAAGCAAAATTCATGGTTTAGGATGTTTTAGTATCGAAAAGGTCAAAAAAGGTCAAATAATTTGGGTGTTTGATCCACGGATTGACACAAGGTTTGAGGTCAGCGAAATGTATAATCTACATGATGTGGCAAAAGAGTTTGTTATGATCTATGGATACCAGGAAATTATTAATGGAAAAAGGATTATCACATTTTGTGGAGACAATGCTAAATATGTTAATCATTCTGAGACACCAAATGGAATTACCTCCCCTGAAAACTATGAATTAGAGATTGCAGGTATGGATATTAATATAGGGGAAGAAATAACATCTAATTATCGAAGTTATGATTTAACTTTTAATAAAAGATTTTTAGATCATTAAGGCGTCATGGTTTACAAATGAGAGGTGGTTTAACACCTCTCATTTTGTTTCTAATAACTAAGAAGTTAATATCTGGGCATCATCCATATCGTACGACACAGTGACCTGATCACCCACGTGGAAAACAGGGGCGTGTTTGATGCCAGTATTTTGAACGCGCACAGCCGCTTTTTCCCCACCAGGGATTTCGACAATGTAACGGGTATCGGTTCCCAGATAAGTTACATCAGACACGGTTGCCATCAATTTCTCGGAGCGGCTGACTGGCGGCATGAGGGTCAACTTCTCAGGCCGAATGGCAATTGTCACCTGATCGCCAGGACGAACCCCATTGGTACGGTGGCGTACTTCCACCGGATTGGATCCGATCATTACTTTAACCAGTTCACCCGGGACAATAAGTTCAATTTTTCCGTTCAGGAAATTAGTCTCGCCGACAAAATCCGCCACAAATCTTGTGGTCGGGCGTTCGTAGATATTAATCGGGGTATCCACCTGCAAGATCTGACCCTGGCTCATGACCGCAATCCGATCTGACATGGTCAGCGCTTCTTCCTGGTCATGTGTGACGTAAACGAAAGTAATCCCAACCTGTTGTTGCAATGCTTTCAGTTCTAACTGCATGGCACGCCGTAATTTAAGGTCCAATGCTCCCAGTGGCTCATCCAGTAGTAAAACAGCCGGCTGATTGACGAGCGCTCGCGCCAGGGCTACGCGTTGCTTCTGACCACCCGATAACTGCCCAGGTCGACGTGTTTCGAAACCGTTCAACTGAACAATTTCGAGGGATTCATAAACACGCTGCCGAATTTCATCTTTGTGAATTCGCTTGATCTTTAAACCAAAGGCGACATTCTCAAACACATTCAGGTGCGGAAAGAGCGCATAATCCTGGAATACCATATTGACCGGCCTGCGATAAGGCGGTACATTGTTCATGGTCTTGCCTTCGATTTTTATTTCCCCTGCGGAGGGTTGAATAAACCCTGCCATCAATCGCAAAGCTGTTGTTTTGCCACAGCCACTGGGTCCGAGTAGTGTAAAAAATTCACCTGCGTGCACACTCAAATTGGAAGGTTGCAATGCATCGACAGTTTCTCCGCTGCGTTCGCGGAATTGTTTTGAGACGCCTGAAAATTCGATTATGTTTTTGTTGACCATTAATCATCCTCCGGACAGAGCACATACCCAATTTGATGCCACCAATAGGTTAAAACTTCCTGGCCTTCATGTTTCTTGGTGCGTATCGAAAAACCCGCAAATGGGTTAATGACCTCACGAAAGGTCATCTGTCTATCCTGAAAGCTATTCAGGTGGAATTCTTCATAGGTACTCATACTCTTTCCTCCTTAGGGGTACGTGCAATTCCCCAGCGTCGCAGCCATTCTGCCAGAACAACCAGTAAGGCTGAGACGATCATGATGATACTACCCATTGCAACGGCAACGGGTAGACGCCGTGGGAAACGCAATAATGAATAAAGATATACAGGCAGGGTCGTATCTGTGCCTGTGATCAGGGTTGTCATCGCATATTCGTCGAATGACGTGGTAAATGCTGTCAGAAAAGCCGCCACCAATGCTGGCAGGCTGATTGGCAAGGTAACTTTGATGAGGGTCATCCAGTAATTCGCACCCAGATCCATGGCTGCTTCTTCTAAATTATATGAAAAATCTGCCAGACGAGCCATCACTATCAGGATCGTGCTGGGAATACTGATCAGAACGTGGGCAGCTGCAATCAACCACATATTCAGTTCCAGACCAAGTACTTTGCGAAAGAACACCAGCATGGCAACGCCCAGCACAATGGATGGCATGACCAGAGGAACGCTTGCCAGGCTGAGGAAAATGTTTCGACCTGGCATATGACGCTTGGTCATCGCGATGGCTGCCAGGGAACCCAGGAACACAGCCAGGATGGAAGAGAGCACTCCCACCCAGATACTGTTCCGGGCAGATATTAAAAGCTCGTGCGCATTTCCCAACTGGCGATACCAATCCAGTGTAAATCCTTTTAAAGGAAATGCCAGAACAGTCGAATCATTAAAGGAAAACACAATCAGAATGAATATCGGCAGATAAAGGAAAATTACCATCAACACAAAGTAAACGGATCCAAATATGGAGGTTTGTGGTTTATTCACTTTTTGCTCCAAAAAGACCAGACTGTTGGGCTGCTTTTGCCATAAATACCAGGGGCAGCAAAACGATCAGCATGACAACCAAGGATAGAGTAGCACCCATTGGCCAATCGAGACCGCGCATGAATTGATCCCAGATGATATTGCCAATCATCAAGCCATTCGGTCCGCCCACGAGCGCAGGGGTGACATACTCCCCCACAGTGGGAATGAATACATACAGGAATGCTGCCAGAATACCCGGGATGCTCAATGGCAGGGTTACTTTGAAGAACCCTTGCCACGGTTTTGCGCCGAGATCAGAGGCTGCTTCCAACAATCCCGGTTCGATGCGCAATAATGCAACATAAATCGGTAGCGCTGCAAAGGGAATCCAGATGTACACCAGAGTGATGATGACAGCATTGACACTATAGAACAAACCTGAGATTGGTTCCTGGATGACACCTAACCACATCAGAAATGTGTTTATCAACCCATTGGACCCTAAAATCAGACGCCAGGCAAGAACCCGCAACAAAAAGCTGGTCCAGGCCGGGATGATCATGATATTCAACAGCATACCCTGTTTATCACCTGCGTGAAAAGCCAGAAAATAAGCAACAGGATAAGCCAACAGAATCGATAACCCTGCCACAACCAGAGAAATCCACAACGATTTCCCCAGCAAACTTTGATAAGCCGAATTTTGCCAGAAATTCAGATAACTGGCAAAGGTGAAGACATCACTATCCGGACCAAAAGCAGATTTCTGGAAACTCAAACCAATCATGGTGATCAGTGGTAGCACCAATAATATAATCAACCATAAAGCAGAAGGTGCTACCAGTAAAGCCAATTGGCTTTTACGGGGTATGCCAGTTAATTTTTTCTCAATTCCCCCGCGACCATCGTTAATGGAAACGGGGGGGTTTAAAGACTTTTCGTCTCTCATGGAGCTGCTTTGACTTCATTCCACAGATCAGATAATTGATCACGGCGTTCCGCTGTTAACGGCGGATAGAAGCGGGTATTCTTCAGAACGTTTTCAAAATCGTCCAGTTGCAATAGTTCCGCTGCACCTTCATCAATGAACTCATTGGCAGCAAAATTGGCTGCGCCATACCAATATTCATTGGTGAAATTCGCCATGGAATGAGGGTCAATGGCAGCATTCAAAAATTCGTATGTCAGATCCAGATTGGTGTTATCTTTTCCGATTCCATAGCCACACACACCTGCCAGGTATCCTTCTTCCGGTTCCAGATAAGCTACTTCGTAACCTTCATCAACCAGGACAGACCAGGTATCCTGCCAGGCACTGGCAACAATCCAGGCATCACCGGATGCTGATAATTCAATTGCCTGGGTGTAATCCAACCAATAGGTTAACAGATTGGGTTTAATCTCAATTAGTTTTTGTTTAACAATTTCGTCCTGTTCGGGTGTGGTGTTGAAAGGGTCAATCCCAAATGCCAGGGCAGCGGTAGCAAAGCTAACTTCGCCATTATCCCAAAGTGAAACATGACCGGCATACATCGGATCCCAAAGATCAGCCAAAGAGGTGGGCATTTCGGGTACTAAATCGGTGCGCACCAACAGTGCTTCATAATACCAATCCCACGGGACAAAGTAATATTCGCCATTAAATTTTCCAGGTTCTCGGAATGCTTCGGGGATATTTTCCCACTCCGCAATGCGGGATACATCCAATGGTTGTGCCAAACCGGATTCCACATACAGCCCCCACCAGGATGAACAGGGATGCACAATATCTGCATTAAAACCAGACTGGACCTTAGCAAAAGCTTCGGCATCATCACCAAAAACAGATACATTAACATATTCATTGATATTGTCCCCGTACTTATCGCTAAAGGGAACAAAAAATTGTGGATATTCGGTTACCTCGTAACCAGTCCACTCCAGAATCACCAATGGTTCATCTGGTTTATCGATTTCCTGCGTTCCAGCCCCAGCCGAACAGCCAGCTAACAGTGTACTGACGAACACTGCCAGTAAAACCAAAGCGCGAAATCGGTAAATCTTCATTGAATCTATACTCCATCCTTTTATAAAGTGATGGTGCAAAAAAGCAGTTGTGGCTGCTCCATGCACCATGATTGATAATACAATTATATCAAAAACGCAGGCAATTTTCCTACAAAAACCGCGGAATGTCAATGGAAATGGAAATGGAGAATCTTTTAGGTCAATACAATTGTGGTTTCTGTACAATTTTGCAATCGCAATGCAAAATTGTACAGATAAGTAGATATGAATTTCCTGGCTACTCTTTTTCAGAATAAACTTCTGCTAAATAATCATCATGATTAAAAGACAGATCAGATGGACCGGAAAGTTTTCCTGCGGCTCGGATTGCCCGGAGTCGTTTTATCATTCTCACTACGGCATTCATTTTTGGGTTGGATGTCGAGAATATTATTTGGATTATTTTTTGAATTGTGATGAATGAAGTCATTTCAAATCTCATATTGAGTTCTGATAATCCTAAATATTTTACACCTAAATTTATGGATGAATTATTTTCTGATCAATCTTTCCAATGGGGCTGGTATTTTCGTGCCGTGATATTTGAACCACCCCAATTCGCTCCTGACTGCCTGAGCCTTGAGCTCCGTGGATCCCCACACAAAGGAAGCACCCGACACCCCCACAACCGCAGAAACAAAGTCGTTTTCGATAAACAGGGAAACGCCAATTGTGATTAGACCTATAATGATCACATAAGGCCACCACAGATAACTGAAATAACGTTCGCCAAAGATTACCCACACAAAACCCAGGCCAATAATGAACAGCGTAAGTATGCCGATGATCATGCCAAATGTGTTCATTCTGAATTGACCTCCGATTTGGATTCTTCATTCAAGATCGCAATAATTTCGACTTGAGAATAAGCCTTACCTCGAGGTTCTCTATCCAGCAGGTCCAGTGTTGTGGCAGTTGATTTTTCAGCAAGAATTCGCAAATGCCGTGAATTTTTAGGATTGGCTGGGGCATGACCAATAATCACACGCTTTTGCTGGCGTTTGAACTCCAAAGCATCCCACTGGAATGTGATGCCAATTATCGCTGAGATTGCTGATAAGGTGTTGTTTTCCAAGAGTAAAGCCCCAAGAAGAAACATCATACCCAGCAGAATACATAAAAGCACAGCAGGCTGAATCTTCGGAAGCTTGAATTCGAGATTACGAACCATGACGTGACCAAACCAGATGGATAGTATCGTGGTTAATCCTGCTAACACACCAATTGAGTTCAATTTAATTACCTGCTTTCTTCTCCTAATGATTTTATCCTGAATTACAGTTTCCAGAAACTATCCTGGCCAGATAGCCAATAGAAAATACTATCCACATTGCCTATCTCAATACCTGACCTTGGGCAGGTCACCCGCACCTGTTTGAGAGGTAGACTAAGGATGTTACTGGTTTTTTATGGGTAAAAGGAGCTACAATGGCAAGTCAATTTTCGATTAAAGATGGAAAAAACTGGAAATCACGTTTCTTCACCATTTGGGGTGGACAGGCGCTCTCCATTCTGGGCAGCCAGTTGGTGCAATTCGCGCTCATCTGGTATTTGACCGTAAAGACCGGTTCAGCTACAGTACTGGCTACTGCCTCTCTGGTGGGTATGTTGCCGAATGTAGTGCTCGGACCATTTGTCGGTACCCTGGTGGACCGCTGGAACCGGCGCAAAATCATGTTACTGGCGGATACAACGGTTAGCCTGGCCACTGTTTCACTGGCGATTTTGTTCGCATTGGGTGCTGAGACGATCTGGTACATCTATGTTGTGATGTTTATTCGCTCTTTGGCTGGAGGTTTTCACTCCAATGCGATGAATGCTTCCACGTCATTATTGGTTCCCGTCGAAAATCTTACGCGCGTTCAGGGAATAAACCAGATGCTGAACGGTGGCTTGAATATCATCTCCGCGCCGATGGGAGCCCTTCTCGTTGAATTTCTTTCCATGCAAGCCATTCTGGCAATCGATGTGGTAACGGCCCTGTTGGCTATCATCCCGCTAATTTTTATTCAAATTCCCCAGCCCAGCAAACTTTTGGATTTTTCTGCAGAGAAAATTGAGAAATCAACTGTCTGGCAAGATATGAAAGCAGGTTTGAAATATGTGGTCTCATGGCCTGGTCTACTGATCATCGGTCTCATGACGATCGTTGTAAACTTCACGATTTTCCCTGCCTTCTCTTTACTACCTCTCATGGTAAAAGAATTCTTTGGAGGAAATGCCATTCAACTTAGTTGGGTTCAATCAGCGATGGGAATTGGTGTTTTCTCAGGAGGGGCGTTATTAGGATTATGGGGAGGTTTCAAACGCAAGATCTTTACCTCTCTGTCAGCTTTGGTTGGTTTGGGAATCGGGATCTTAATCGTTGCTTTAGCTCCTGCCAGTGCATTATACATGGCCATTATTGGTGCATATATTGCCGGGGCGATGATTTCAATGATCATGGGGCCGTTTTTCGCAATTATCCAATCGAGTGTTGAGCCCGAAATGCAAGCTCGTGTTTTTGCACTCATGAGCAGTGTTGGTACCGCCATGGTACCGCTCGGTCTGATGATTGCTGGTCCCATTTCAGATCATTTTAGTATCCAAAGCTGGTTCCTAATGGGAGGTCTAGTTTGTATAGTGATGGCCATTGTCGCATTGTCTGTCCCGGCTGTTGTAAATCTCGAAAATAAAAAAGAAGTACCAAATAAAGCAGCAACAAATATTGTTTTTGAATTAAATTAATTATTGAACACAGGAGAAACTCATGAAAGTCAAATTTTTATCAATTTTATTAATGGTTATTTTCCTAACCGCCTGCGATTCCAACCCCCTCTTCAATACCGATGCTGAGAAGGTACTGGATGTAACTGCGCAGATCGTCGATTTTCCATTGCCCGTGGGTTTCAAACCCGAGCTAACAGCCAATTACAAGGGCTATAACTTCGTATCTTACAAACCGGGTGCCAAAGACAGTCATTTATATTTTGTTCAGTCAACAGATGCAGCAGATAAAGAACATTTACAGAACATACTGGATGTTCTCGTCCCGGGTGCCAGTGATAAAGAAAGCCGCCAGGAAGTGCTCGAAAACCTCCCCATCACATTTCGCAGCCAGGAAACAACCATGATCCATTCAAAAGGTACCAACTCAGATAGAAATGAGTATCAACAAATATTAATTGGGTTTGAAGGCAAAGGTGGACCGGCATTGATGGTCTATTCTGCCCTGTCTCCAGATTGGGACATGGGAGAAGTATATTCTCTTCTGGAAACGGTGCAG
>JACZIY010000701.1 GCA_014860845.1 Anaerolineaceae bacterium | reverse complement strand
AATGATTTTGCTGAAATGAAGGAACTTGGAAGCATTGAGTATCTGATAGAGTTTCGGTTGAACGACCTCGCTGATCTTGGCGCATTTGAAACAGCCTACACAAGTGCTGGCCTTGAATCTAATGGTCCGACCATCACCTATCCACTTTATAAAATGCTGAACGGCCTTTCCGATGGGTTGATGATTGCTGTCATTTTACTGATCAGTGCTTTGGTCCTTGCGGTTGCATTCTTATGCATTCGCTTCACATTACTGGCGAAAATAGAAGAAGATTACCGAGAAATTGGTGTTCTAAAAGCGATCGGGTTACGCGTTTCTGATATCAAGAAAATCTACCTGGCAAAATACACAGCCATAGCAGCAACCGGTAGCATTCTTGGATTTGCGCTTTCCTTTGCATTTCGGGGTATGCTGCTGGAGAATATTCTTCTTTATATGGGAGAAAGTGAAAGTTCTTCCTTTGCCCAGCTCTTTGGCATGATCAGCGTGGTATTTGTGTTCCTGGCAATCAGCGCATATGTAAACAGTGTACTCGGTCGTTTTCGAAAAATTCCCCCGGCTGAAGCAATCCGCTTTGGAATCGCACAGGAAAAATCCAGTGTTGGAAAATCCTTCCTCCTGAGCATCAACAAACTGTTCAGTACAAATGTATTCCTGGGTGTGAAAGATGTGCTTGCCCGGAAAAAGATTTATGGCACCATGCTGGCTGTGCTGGTCATTTCAGTGTTCATCATTATTGTCCCCCAGAATTTATATAACACCATTTCTTCAAAAGGCTTCATCACCTATATGGGGGTTGGCAATAGCGATATGCGTATAGATATTCAGCAAACTGACAATATTTCTGAAAAGGCAGCAAATATTGCAATGACTATGGAGATTGACGAGGACATTCGCAAATTTGTCGTCCTGACCACCAAAACATTCACTACGACGATGGATGATGGTACAGAGGAACGCATAAAAGTTGAATTGGGTGACCATTCAGTGTTTCCGCTATCGTATGCCAGGGGAAACGCACCGGCTTCAGATGATGAGATTGCACTTTCAGTGATGAACGCCAACGAGATGGGTAAAACGGTCGGCGATGTACTTCCTTTGATGATTGATGGGCAGCAGAAAAATCTTACCGTATCTGGTATCTATTCTGATGTAACCAACGGTGGTAAAACTGCAAAGGCTGTTTTTTCAGATCCATCAGCAGAAATTATGTGGAGTGTGATCAATGTGGAACTTGTCGATCCTTCCCTGGTAAACCAAAAGATTGCGGAATATTCAGAGATGTATGAATTTTCAAAGGTTTCAGACATCGATGAATTCATCTTGCAAACTTACGGTTCGACTATTAATGCCATTGGAAAGGCTTCTTATGCAGCCATTGCCGTTGCACTGACGATCACAGTGCTGATTATTTTATTGTTTATGAGAATGCTTGTCACCAAAGACAGGTACGTTATTGCTGTGATGAAGGCGTTCGGTTTTAGGAACTCTGACATCAAAAAGCAATATGTTGCCCGTTCGGTATTTATCCTGATTATTGGAATACTGCTTGGCACCGTGTTGGCAAATACCATTGGAGAGATGCTCGCAGGTGCGGTCATCGCATCCTTTGGTGCAGCGTCTTTCAAGTTTGTAATCAATCCCTTGTTTGCCTATCTGCTCGGTCCGCTGATGATGGTGGTTGCAACACTGATTGCTACCATCGGTGGGACATTCGATGCTGGGCAAATAAGAATATCTGAAAATATTAAGGAGTAAAGTATGAAAAAGATAATTGTTGGCGAAGAAATCGTCAAATCTTTTGGGGAAGGCGCAGAAAAGCGCAATGTTCTTGATGGTGTCACCGTGGAAATTAATACGGGTGAGTTTGTTGCGATCATGGGTCCTTCGGGTTCGGGTAAAACAACGCTGATGTTTGCGTTGAGTGGTATGGATAAGATTGATGATGGAAATGTTGTTTTTGATGGTGAGATTTTTTCGACTTTGAGCGACAATGAATTGGCGGATATACGTCGCAAGAAAATGGGGTTTGTATTTCAACAGCCAACCTTGCTGAAAAACCTGAATGTTCTCGATAATATCATTTTGCCATCCATGCGTGATGGCAAGAATAATGCAAAACAGCTAAGTGATAAAGCTAGATCCTTGATGGTAAAAACAGGTATCAAAGATTTAGAAAAACGCGACATTACCCAGGCTTCCGGCGGTCAGCTGCAGCGGGTTGGAATATGTAGAGCACTGATGAGCGACCCTAAAATCATCTTTGGTGATGAGCCAACCGGTGCATTGAATTCAACTTCAGCGAAAGAAATCATGGATTTACTGGCTGAGATTCATCGCAGTGGCACAACGATCCTGTTGGTCACTCATGATGTACGGGTGGCAGCGAAAACAGAACGGGTGTTGTTCATGTATGATGGCAAAATCGCAGGCGAGTATCTGGCAGAGTCTTTCAATAAAAACGGAAATGGCCATAAAACCCGCGAAGAACATCTTGCAAGCTGGTTGACTGAAATGAAATTCTGATCATTGCATGAAAATGTATCTGAAAATTTGGTGGATTGTAATAAAATTATTTTAGTCTGACGCATCTCAGCGACGTGGATAAAATGA
>JACZIY010000700.1 GCA_014860845.1 Anaerolineaceae bacterium | reverse complement strand
ATAAAAACAAGAGGTAAACATGAGCACAACCAGAAAAAGATACAGTGAAGCAGTCATACGACAGGTCATTTCAGAGTATGAAACCGGAAGTAGTATTGCTGAGTTACAACGGAAATATGGTATCACCGGGAATGAAACAATTCAAAAATGGATAAAAAAATATAGCAAAGAGGGCTTGCGTCACAAGTACATCAGAATACAACAAGTGGAAGAAATTAACCAGGTAAAAGCACTAGAAAAAAGGATCAAAGAGCTGGAGCAAGCTTTAGGAAAAACCACACTAGAAAAACTAAAGCTGGAATGTATCGTAGAGGAATATCAGGAAACATATGGTGCCGAACTGGTCAAAAAAAAAGAAGTTCGCTCATCAACAGACTCATCCCAAAAGCCAAAAGCATAGAAGGGGTGAAGATAAACATGAACATCATTAGTGGTGCATTTCAAATTAGTAAACAAGCTCATTACCAAAAACTGCATCGAGAAATACAAAAAAGGGCTGAACAAGAACAGGTCCTTTCGATTGTACGAACACTGAGGAACACACATCCCAGAATGGGTACTCGAAAATTACTGCGAAAAATAGGGTCTGAAATGAGAGCAAAAGATCTGAAAATGGGTAGGGATCAGCTTTTTGAGGTGTTGAGAAGCCAAAAGATGTTAGTTTATCCTCGAAAAACTAGAAGAATCACCACGATTCCAGGATTATGGCGTACTCCTAATCTGCTCCCTGGTATGACCATCACTCAGCCCAATCAAGTGTGGGTGGCCGATATAACCTGCCTGGAAGTGGAAGTTATACGATTTGTATTCCTGTTTTTGCTTATGGATTTATATTCACGTTACATTGTTGGTTGGAACATCTCGTCCACTTTAGAAGCCAAAGGAGCTCTGCAATGTTTACTTATGGCGTTGCAGAAACAGAGAAAGACTAACACTTCACTCATCCACCACAGTGATCATGGTAGTCAATATTCTAGCCGCAAGTATACAAGAAAACTTACGGATAATGAAATAAGATCCAGTATGGGTGAAGTTGGTAATTGTTATGATAATATCTATGCAGAAAGAGTTATTGGCACTTTGAAAAACGAGTATCTATTAGGCAATCTATTTGTCAATATTCAACAAATCAGGCTGGCAACCATGCAGGCAATAAACGCTTACAATATGGATCGTCCTCATTTATCGATCAACTGTGTTTCACCTTGTGAGGCATATTTTGATCAAGACTTGAAATTGCCTGCAATTAAGATCCCAGAGAAGATGTGATGAAAGAGGACTTTTCCTATAATTTTCAGTCAACATTTTTTAGGACTCGATATTTTTTCCTTTCACCTTTGACCTTTGACCTTTCACCTAAGTTGATTCTATAATAAGAGTAAAGCAGACGCGAGATTGGGCTTTCATGCGGATAGGAGGACGGGATTATGAAGTACAAATATCTGGGACGGACCGGGGTGCAGGTTTCGGAGCTGTGTTTTGGGACGATGTCGTTTGGCGGGGATGCGGATGAGGAGACATCCGAGCAGATGTACCGGCGCTGTCGTGAAGCCGGCATCAATTTCTTTGATTGCGCGAATGTGTACGCCGGTGGGCGGTCAGAAGAGTTGCTGGGGAAGTTC
>JACZIY010000699.1 GCA_014860845.1 Anaerolineaceae bacterium | reverse complement strand
CCAGCCTTCAGCCGCTGATAATGCCTTTTCTTCTTCCAATGCCCAATCACTGGATAACGGTTTCCCTAACATCAGGTAGGTGTACCATTCTCCCATCGTATTGCGATCTATTTCTTCCCAACCATCACCTAATAAAGATGTAAAGTCATCCAATTCAATCTTAATGGGCTGATCCTCCGGGTATCGTTCCGGATGCATGATCTGCTCTGTGGACACTGGAGGATTGAGAAAAGCATCATCTATAGCTGCGTACCCACCTTCCTCATATAATCTGGTGACAAATTCAAGACCTTTGACGTATGGAAATATTAAATCCTCCTGTAAAAATGCAGGCGTGTTATCAAATATTGGGCTTGCGTATTCCTGATAATATTGCAGGACTTCCTGCTTGTCTTTCAGGGTGGAATGTTCCAGAAACCATTGGGTCTCTGTAAATGATGCATCACCTTCCACCAGGGAGGACACTGCCGCGCAATACTCTGAGTCCAGTTCACAAGTATCATCATCAAGTTTTAATCCATCATTAAGATCATATTGGGCATCCTGTAAAGCATGGGTGTATTCATGCGCATAAGTCATTCGTTCCGGACCAGCAAATTCTTCCCCCTGCACAACCACCATTTCTTTGGTTTCATCATCATAGAAACCAGCAATCTGCTCGCTGTAGAGTTCTACGAATAATTCGTAGAGGTCATAATCTCTTTCAATCAGCCCAAATAAATTGAGGATCAATGCGTCCTGACGGACATCCTTTTCCGTGTAATCGACAAAAAAATCTTCCATCACCCGTTGACGCAACTCTTCTGGTGTCAGTGTCTTTCGATCCAGATCATTTGCACGTGGCAAACCACGCAGACCCTCCACTTCCTGCTCAATTTTTTCCATTTGAGCAAGAATATCCCCTGCGATATTGTTCTGATTTTCCTGCGTGGATGGTGGGATATCCTCAGCCTCCCCACCTGGATCGAGATCAATGGTCGGGAGAGTGACGGGCTCTCTGGTTGGAGAAACGATTGATTCAACCGGTTCATTAATGCCTTGAGAAGTCTCTTGTGGTTTTAAAATCGCATAAGTAGCTCCAGAGAACACCAGAATAGCACAACAACACAACACAACCAGTACCACGACAATAATTGCAACAATCCAGATATTTTTCTTTTCCATATTCTTTCCTAATTTTCGTTTACATAATTAATCGCATAGTTTGCATCTTCATATCCGGGACGAGCTTCTAAGGCCTGTAGGAATAAAGTGATCGCTTCTTCATTATTTCCTGCTCGATACTTTCCCCAGCCTTTCCATAGTAATGCCTCTTCAGAATTCGGTGTTCGCTCTAAGGCATAATCTACCAGCACCATCAAATCTTCATTCCGCAGGGAGTGAAAATACGCCATGAAGGGACTGAATTGGTAGCGCAGCATACGTTGCGGCCAACCAATTTCTCGGGCACGATCAAAAGCCTGGGTTGCTTCGCGATATTCACTGAAATATACCAGATTTGTTCCCAGATTGAACCAGGTGTATACATTGTTGGGATCAGATTCGGTTTCCTGACGGGATTTCTCCAACGCGTACTGTCGATTTGCATCGCGATCCCATTGATCACCCAAAATC
>JACZIY010000698.1 GCA_014860845.1 Anaerolineaceae bacterium | reverse complement strand
CCAGCCTTCAGCCGCTGATAATGCCTTTTCTTCTTCCAATGCCCAATCACTGGATAACGGTTTCCCTAACATCAGGTAGGTGTACCATTCTCCCATCGTATTGCGATCTATTTCTTCCCAACCATCACCTAATAAAGATGTGAAGTCATCCAGCTCAATCTTGATCGGTTGATCTTCGGGGTATTGTTCGGGATGCAAAATTTGTTCGGTGGAGACAGGCGGATTGAGAAAAGCACTATCAATAGCAGCGTACCCACCATCCTCATATAATTTAGTGACAAATTCAAGGCCTTTGACGTATGGAAAAATTAAATCATCCTGTAAAAATGCAGGTGTGTTGTCAAAGATCGGACTTGCGTATTCCTGATAATATTGCAGGACTTCCTGCTTATCTTTCAGGCTGGAATATTCCAAAAACCATTCTGTCTCGGTAAACGAAGCGTCACCTTCCACTAGAGCGGTCACTGCAGCGCAGTACTCCGAGTCCAGTTCACAGGTATCATCATCCAGTTTCAATCCATCAGTAAGACCATATTGGGCATCCTGTAAAGCATGGGTGTATTCATGCGCATATGTCATTCGTTCCGGACCTGCGAATTCTTCCCCCTGAACAACGACCATCTCCTTGGTTTCATCATCATAGAAACCTGCAATCTGCTCGCTGTATAGTTCTACAAATAATTCGTAGAGGTCATAATCTCTTTCAATTAAACCAAACAAATTGAGGATCAATGCATCATGCCGGACATCTTCTTCCGTGTAATCAACGAAAAAGTCATCCATTACCCTTTGACGCAATTCCTCACTTGTCAGTGTCTTTCGATCCAGATCATTAGCTCGTGGCAATCCACGCAGACCCTCCACTTCCTGTTCAATTTTTTCCATTTGGACAAGAATATTCCCTGCGATATTGGTCTGATTTTGCTGTGTGGATGATGGGGTATCTTCATCCTCTACGCCTGGAGTGAGATCAATGGTCGGAAGAGTGACAGGCTCTCTGGTTGGCGAAACAAATGATTCAACAGGCTCATTCATGCCTTGAGAGGTCTCTTGTGGTTTCAGAATCGCATAGGTTGCTCCAGAGACGACCAGAAGAACACAACAACACAAAACAATCAAAACCACGACAATAATAGCAATAATCCAGATATTTTTCTTTTCCATGTTCTTTCCTAATTTTCGTTTACATAATTAATTGCATAATTTGCATCTTCGTATCCTGGGTGTGCTTCTAAAGCCTGCAGGAATAATTCGATCGCTTCTTCATTATTTCCAGCTCGGTACTTTGCCCAGCCTTTCCATAACAAAGCTTCTTCGGAATTTGGCGTACGATCGAGGGCATAATCAACCAGCACCATCAAATCCTCATTCCGCAGAGAGTGAAAATACGCCATAAACGGGCTGAATTGATAGCGCAACATGCGTTGCGGCCAACCAATCTCTCGGGCACGATCAAATGCCAGGGTAGCTTCACGATATTCACTGAAATATACCAGATTTGTTCCCAGATTGAACCAGGTGTATACATTGTTGGGATCAGATTCGGTTTCCTGACGGGATTTCTCCAACGCGTACTGTCGATTTGCATCGCGATCCCATTGATCACCCAAAATC
>JACZIY010000697.1 GCA_014860845.1 Anaerolineaceae bacterium | reverse complement strand
CAGACGCTGCATATCGTCTATCTGCACCAGCCGGGTCATCACATTGCGATAACCTTTCGTGCGCTGTATAAAGAAATGGAAGGCTCCATTTGCCTGTACAATCCGCCAGGGTTGTTTGTTCGATGCAGAGGGACCCAGACGAACCATTTCCAATGGTTTCGCATACCTTCCTGCACCCTCAGGCGATAATGGCGCTCCCCACCTGCTATCAAAGAAAAGCTCCTCACATGGTATCCGTTGATCTCCGGCCACACGCTGTCTGACTGCACCATGGCGTGCCTGAATTTCATCATCGATCAACCCAATGGCGAGAATGGCTGGCATACGTTCATAAGCCTGCAGATCAATTTTCCGTGCAAATGCGCTCTTGGTAAAAGTACCGCCCAACCAGCAAGTCCCCAGACCCAGATCTGTGGAAGCCAGGACAATCTGCTCCATTCGGTAGCCATATTCCTCTAAATTTTGCTGACCTGCACCCAAAGCCCCAACCACAAAGCCACTCGCCCCCTGGATGAATCCATATGTACCCAAACCACGTAAAGCTTTGCCATCCTGATCTTCCGTTGTGATCAGGTCAAACCGCATTGGCGTTCCAAACAAACCTGTACTCAGTTGATTCATGTACTCTCGAAGTTTTTCCTGCATCTCTACAGGAATTGGCTCCTTACTGTACTTCCGGCAGGAGAAACGCCGCTGAATCAGGTCTGTGATAGGTTGTGTGTAGGTTGGCATAGGAAATAATTATATCGTAATGTAGGAAAGCCAAGTTAAAACCCCAAACTATTGTCGATTTCTAAATGAATGAGCTATTAGCCACTCGCTACACCGGCCCAGCCTCTCTAGCCGACAAGCCCATATCCACCGGCAATACCACCCCGGTAATATACCTCGCCAGATCGGAAGCCAGAAACATGACTGTGCTGGCGATATCTTCCGGCATACCAAATTTTCCACCTGGGATATGTGACTCCATTTCCGCAAGCAATGTGTCCGATCCAAACCCAACGGTCATCGCTTCAGTGCTGATCAAACCCGGTGCGATCGCATTGACTCGCACACCAAAATCAACAAGGTCCAATGCCATAGCTTTTGTCAACGACTCGATTGCGCCTTTGGTCGCACAGTAAACACTTCGATTAGGTACACTCAACTTGGCCAAAATCGAGCTGATATGGATGATGCTGCCTTGCCCTCGTTTCACCATACCACGCGCCACCAGCTGACTGAGGTAATACACCCCACGCACATTGGTATTGAAAGAAGCATCAAAATCCTCGAGACCGACATCCAGAAAGGCAGAACGATTGAAAGCCGCTGCATTATTAACCAGCACATCTACCGTTGGGACAAGTTCTTCTATCTCAGAAACCATCCGTTGCACACTATCAGGATCAGCCACATCCGCCTGAATAATATACCCCGTACCACCTGTCTGTTGAAGCACTGCCAAGGTATCCCGGGCACCAGCTTCATCTGCCCGATAGTTGACCACAACAGTCGCGCCATGCTGCGCAAATGCCAGGGCTGTCGCCCTGCCAATGCCACGCGATGCCCCGGTCACCAACACCCCCTTCCCTGCAAAAGCCTCTCTATCCAGCATTCCAACCCTCCTTTCTTTTTTCCTGTCAACTATTTCCTGTCAACTTTCAGTTCATAGTCTTTTTCTATCAGCCATCAGCTATGAGCCATTAGCTATCACACACAAGACCGTCCCCACCGGTACATCCTCCCCCTCCGGCACCTCAATACTCTGCATCACCCCCGCTACGGGTGATTCC
>JACZIY010000696.1 GCA_014860845.1 Anaerolineaceae bacterium | reverse complement strand
CCAGCTAATGGATGGATCGTCATAAAACCTTCTTTCTCATTGAGGTTATTTGTAGGCTCTCAGATATTGCGGTGGAATGGGAGATGGATGGCCTAGCTTTCTTGCAGCATCTAAAGACCAGAATGGATTTCGCAATAATTCCCGCCCCAGTAAAACAAAATCAGCTGAATTTTGAAGAATTATTTTATTCGCATGGTCAGGATCCGATATTAATCCTACAGTGGCAGTTTTGATACCTGAATTTTTTCGGATTTCTTCAGACAAAGATACCTGATATCCAGGTGTCAAAGGGATCTTTACCCCCGGAATATTACCTCCGGAAGAACAATCTATGACATCCACCCCTTCGCTTTTTAGAATTCGAGCCAGTTGAATTGAATCGTCCACATTCCATCCATCTTCCGTCCATTCTGTTCCAGAAATTCTCACAAATAATGGTAGTCTCTCTGGCAAAACTTTTCTAATTTTCTGGACTGTTTCTACAAGAAATCTGATCCGGTTTTCAAAAATTCCGCCATATTCATCTGTGCGTTGGTTGGATTTAGGTGAATAAAATGAATGCAATAAATAACCATGAGCAGCATGAATCTCGAATAAATTGAAACCTGCTTCCAGGCTTCGAAGAGCAGCTTTTACAAACAAATCTTGGATCTCATGAATTTCTTCGAAAGAAAGCTCATGAGGAATTTGATAATTTTCATTAAAAGGCACAGGGCTGGCTCCCACTACCTGCCACCATTCAGGATGACCTTTCTGAATGGGTGTGCCACCATCCCAGGGGCGATGGGTACATGCTTTTCGGCCTGCGTGTCCCAACTGAATACCCGCAACTGCTCCCTGAGATTTGATGAATTTTGTCACTTTGGTGAGGGCTTCAATATGTTCATCAGACCAGATTCCCAGGTCATTGGGTGAAATTCTTCCCTCTGGATTAACAGCTGTTGCTTCAGAAATAACAAAACCAACTCCTCCCATTGCTCTGGCACCTAAATGGACAACCTGCCATTCATTTGAAAACCCATCATGATAACTATATTGACACATAGGTGAAACGCCAACGCGGTTTCGGAAAGTTACCTCGCCAATTTTTATCGGTTCAAAAAGATGGGACATTTTTTCTCCTGGATGATTAGTTTCTTTTTATTATAGATCAAAGAAGTTGTGATCAAGGTAGAATCATATAATTAAACACTAGTATGAAAAATTTTAATAATCACCATTCATTTGATATGCGGAACAAAATGGTTTAATTTTTCGTCTATACTTAAAATGAGAATCGGAGAGGGAGATACTATGTTTAAATTTAAACTCACCAAAATTGGTTATCTAAAAAAATTATCTGTTTCCATGATCATGATTTTTACGATGGGATGTGGATTAATTAATGATGTGATTCCCACACCTGTCAACAATAATGAAAATGGGAATTCAACTTCTATCGTCTCCGAAGGAAAAACAATGAATCTGCTTGTTAATGACGAAAATGGTAAAGATGATTTCTCAATCACATTAAGTGAGGGAAAAACAGACTATAAACCACCTGAGGATCTTCCTGTTGTGATTGGAGAACCATTAACCGAAGAAGAAATTTCTGCAATATTAGCGAGATTACCTGATTTACCAGCAATGAAAGATCTTCAATCAGAATTTAACATTCCTCCGGAAGTTTTGCCACCACCACGCCCTGGTGAAACAATTGACCAACCATTTCCAATCCTACCTGAGGAATCTCAACCCGTGGAAGTAGATGAAGGACCCTTGGAAGTTTTGCGTTATTCACCTGAAGGTGAAATTCCAATGGCTCCGTTTATCAGCATCACTTTCAGTCAACCAATGGTTCCTTTGGGCACCCTGGAGCAACTCTCTCAGGAAGCAATCCCCGTTCAAATCGTTCCTGCAATATCAGGTACCTGGCGTTGGATTGGAACAAAAACACTAACATTTGAATTCGATTCGGATGAAATTGATCGATTGCCTATGGCTAC
>JACZIY010000695.1 GCA_014860845.1 Anaerolineaceae bacterium | reverse complement strand
ATTCGGTTTGAAATTACGCAAAACACCCAAAGAAGAAATCAAACGTCGTGTGGAGGAAGCAGGAGAGATCTTAGGGATCGAAGCACTTCTAAAACGTAAACCAAGAGAACTCTCTGGTGGTCAGCGACAACGTGTGGCAGTTGGACGTGCAATTGTGCGTGAACCAAAAGTTTTCTTATTTGATGAGCCACTGTCAAACCTGGATGCGAAATTACGCGTTCAGACACGTGCCCAGATCAGCAAACTGCATCAGAATTTGCAGACTACTTTCATTTACGTAACACACGATCAGACTGAAGCTATGACCATGGCAACTCGTATTGCTGTCATGAATAAAGGTCTCTTACAACAACTTGACACACCACAAATGCTATATGATTATCCAGCTAACCTTTTTGTGGCCGGATTCATTGGTTCACCAGCCATGAATTTCTTCTCTGCAAAACTTCGCAAAGATGGAAACAACTTGATGGTGGATACAGGTGCATTTGCAGTCAAAGTACCTGAAGCAAAAGCCAGTACATTCATGCATCTTGTGGATAAAGAAGTAATTTTTGGTATTCGTCCAGAAGATATTCACAACCCATTGTTTGTACCACCTGATGTTACAGCAGCAGAGATTCCAGCAAAGGTTGATTTCACTGAGTTAATGGGTAACGAGATTTATTTGTACCTGATTGCCGGTGAGCATAATTTTGTTGGCCGTGTAGATCCTCGTACCCGCTTCCACATGGGAGATGAGGTTAAACTGGCGATCAATATGGATAACTTCCACATTTTTGATCCGTCTGCTGATCGAGAAAATCCCCCAGCCGTACGCTAAAATAAATTCAATCAAGATCAGACAGCGTGGGAATCAACCCCACGCTGTTCTTTTTTGTAACAATATATTATAAAACCAGCCAGAAACAAGAGGATCAAGCCTGCGCTATCAAAAATTATGAATCGTTTGATGGAACTTGCCAGGTATGGAAAATCCTGCGCTGAAAATCGGTAAAGCAGGGCGGTTTCTCCGATCAAACCGAATGCTTGCATGATTGTTGCCTGCAATAAGGAATTTCTATTTTTAATTGGATTGCATAATGCAAAGGCATAGGGGACATTCCACATGATAAATAATAATCCAACTCCGGCAACGGAAATTTCCCCTGGAACGCCAGATAATTCATAGGCAGAAGTGAATTTTTCAGGATTGAAATAAAAATCAATACCTGCCTGAATATTGATCGTAAAAACAATGCCAATCAGAACGCTGGCAATTATTCGTAATTTATTTTGGAGAATCATATTCTGATTATAAACAAAATCTAACCAATAACTGATCAACATGATCCTAAAAAAAATCGAGGAATTTTTGGTTCCTCGATTTTTGATGGTTATTTCAGGTATTTATCAAACCAGCCCGCAATTT
>JACZIY010000694.1 GCA_014860845.1 Anaerolineaceae bacterium | reverse complement strand
CTATTAAATTTATGGAGATAACTATGAGGGAAACCTATTCAGTTGATGTAGCAGGTGTAAAAAGAAACTTACCATTATTTGAGGTAAAACCAGGATTAAAGATTGCAGTATTAAATATTTTAGGAGACACAGAACTTGTTGAAGCCAGCGCAAAAGAATTGGTAAGGAAATTAAATAATATTGAATATGATTTGATTGTTACTGCAGAATCCAAAAGTATCCCACTTGCACATGCTATGTCTGTTATGAATGACAAACAATACGTGGTTTTGAGGAAATCTTACAAACCTTATATGGGAGGAGCCTTACAGGTTGAAACAAATTCCATCACAACCGGATCTGAACAAAAATTGTACTTAGACGAAAAAGATTTTCGATTGATTGAAGGTAAAAAAGTACTTATTGTAGATGATGTGATCAGTACAGGATCGACACTTGAAGCAATGAGGAAATTAATGGAAATGGCTGGAGCATCGATTGTAGAAGAAGTCGCAATTTTTACTGAAGGTGATTCGAATGAATGGGGAGGGATCATTTCCCTGGGACATCTACCATTATTTTTTGAATAAAAAAATAAGTTCTCATAACTTTAGAAAAAAAGAGCGTTAAGCTCTTTTTTTATTCTTCGGTAACCTTAATCGAAACTTCGGGACATTCAGCTACTGCTTCTTCCACAACAAATCGAAATTTCTCAGGAACTGGGTCCAGGATGACTTTTGCATGAAGTTCATCACCCAATTCGAAAATATCCGGTGCAATGCTCTCACAAACGCCACACCCCATACACAAATACGGATCAACGAAAACTCTCATTATATTCCTCCATTCATTCTAATTGACCTAATATACAAAATCTTTCTCACGAATAATTGATTTATTCACCAAAATTAATTAAACAAAATGGAATAAATTAGTCAATCCACGAGTAAAGTAGTCGATTCATGCCATTGCACTGTAACACCTTCACTAGCTTTACAAATATATGTTTCAATTTCTTTACCTGTTTTTTTGTTATAGGTATATTCTAATTCTTTAACAAACTTATTTACAGCTTCTTTTTTAACGAGAGAAACAATACACCCACCAAATCCGGCACCTGTTAATCGTGAACCAAAACATCCTTTGATCTCATTTGCAATTGAGACCAGTAAATCCATTTCTGGCGTACTCACTTCATATAAATCACGTAAGGAGAAATGACTGGCTTTCATCAGTTCTCCAAACTCATTAAGCATATTATCGTGAAGAAAAATTATTGCCTGATTTACCCTTGCACATTCGTTAATGACGTGTTTCGCGCGTTTTTGCAATTTTTCCTCTAAATCATTTTCTACTTCTTCAAATTCAGAAATTGAAAACTGACATAAATTCGAATGCCCTGGATATTTTTTCTGGAGTTTTAATAAGGCTTTTTCGCAAGACTCCCTACGTTCATTGTATGCCGAATTTGATAAAGAACGTGGAATTTTTGAATTCGTTATGACGATGGCAGCATTTTCTGGAAGTTCTATCGGGAACCATTCCAGATTTGTTGTATTAAAAAAAAGAAGTGCGTTTTGAACACCATTTGCCGAGGCGAATTGGTCCATCAGACCACAATTTACACCGATATATTGATTTTCCGCCTTTTGACAGATTTTTGCTAAATCCATGTTATCGATATCCCAAGAGCATAATTCGCGCATCAGAGCTGCAAATGCGACTTCAACGGCAGCTGACGAACTCAATCCAGTACCCATGGGAATGGTGGATGTAAATATTCCATCAAATCCTGAAATTTCTAAATTTTGTTTTGACGCTGCCCAAAAAACACCAGCAGGGTATAAAGACCAATCCGGTAAAGGATTTCCTAGGATGTCAATTTTCATTTCAATCTCATTGATTCGAAAAGAAATTGTCTGATTCAGATCCAAAGCTGTTATTCTAATAATTTGGTCATTACGCTTGTTGGCACCTAAATAGACATAACGATCAATAGCAGCGGGGAGGACGGAACCTCCATTGTAGTCTATATGTTCACCCAACATGTTTACACGTCCAGGTGCAATTGAAAGATATTCAAATTGATCAAACGCAACAGGTAATTTCAAATCACATCTCCACCCTAAAATTAATCTCTCTTTTTGTTTCCTGTTCAATTTCTTTATTTCGATTTCTCTCTTCATCGCAGATGATTTATCTTTGCAAGTTTTCCAATAAATTACTTTTACTGGTTTGTTCTGTTTCGTATAACGTGAACCATTTCCACTTTTGTGTTGTTTAAACCTCGAAGAAATATTTTTCGTCCAGCCAGTATAAAAAGCCTGGTTTTCACAAAGAATCATATAACAATAAACAGGTTTATTCACATCCTATTTGTCTTTTCTTTTTCTTCCGAAGCCTAATAAATTTTTAAAAAAGTCAGCACTTGATAGAATTTCTTCTTTACCAGCGGTTTTATTCCAGGCTGCCAATTTTCGCTCCTCAGACCACCTGTTATAGTTATCCAAGGAATCCTGGTACCATTTTTGAATTGCAGAAGAATTTCCTTCCTGTAGAAAATCCCGAATATTCTTTAAAGAAATGATC
>JACZIY010000693.1 GCA_014860845.1 Anaerolineaceae bacterium | reverse complement strand
GTGATACCAGCATCCAGGGACATTTTGCACCAACTGCCAACCCATTTAACGTACTTAATCAAGAACAAATGCATTTTTTAATGACATTCATTCGCTGTGAAGGCAGGTTTAATCGTATGGAAGAAGAACTAAGTCTTTCATATCCGACATTAAGAAATCGTTTGCAGGATATTTTACGATTATTAGGGTTTGAACCCAAAGCGGATGAACCAGTCAAATTCACAGCCGAAGAGAGAATGCGCATTTTAGATGCATTAGCCAGTGGTGAAATCAGCCCTGAGGAAGCTCAAACTCAATTAGCAGGTAAGAAAACCGAATAATAAGGAGTGATTGCCATGACAACAACAGAAGAAAGAATCAAAATACTGTCCATGTTACAGGAAGGTGTAATTACCGCAGAACAGGCTGCTAAATTATTAGAAGCTTTAGGTTCTATTGGTGTTGAATCCAAATCTGTACCAACCAGCCCCTCGGCGCCAAGTTATGATCGAGGAGGAGGCTTCAGACCTGGAAAATTTTTTCGTGTTCGCGTAACCGATACCGACACAGGTAAAACCCGGGTCAATGTTCGTTTACCGATCGGATTGGTAGGTGCAGGTTTGAAAATGGGTATGAAGTTCAGTCCTGAAGTGGAAGGGATTGACCCAAACATCATCAATGAATTCCTGGAAAGCGGAGAAATCGGCCAGATTGTAGATGTTTTTGACGAAGAAGATGGTGAACACGTTGAGGTCTTCATCGAATAATTCTATTCTGGTAAATCACTCTTTGTATAAATTACAAAGCGTAAATAACAGGAGATGAAAAACTCTCCTGTTATTTAATTATTCAATAGCCACGGCTTGTTTCAAATCCCGAAAGCGAATCAGGCGATTATTCTTGACATCGATAAGATCCAATCCAACCGATTGAAATCCTTCCCAGAATGATATCTTTCTTACCTTTTCCTGAAAAATCTCGCCATTTTTATAACAGGCTTCCAGGTAATAATTAGGTATTTTGGGGCTGAGGTGATGGATATGATGAAATCCAATATTTCCGCTGAACCATTGCAGCCATTTTGGCAACTCGTAATATGAAGCGCCCTCTAAAGCTGAAGCAACATAATCCCATTCTGCACTTTCAGCCCAATACACACCTTCAAACTGGTGTTGCAGGAAAAACAACCAGATCCCCAGCGCACCTGCAATCCAGATGACCGGCAATTGTATGATGAGGTACCCTTTCCAGCCAATTGCCAATACCATAATACTGATCACCCCTAATAAAGCAAGATTGTGATAAATCTGAAATCGCGTTTCTTTCTTTCCTAAAATTGGACGGGGGATTCGGTGACTGATCAGAAACATAAACACCGGTCCTAATATAAACATCACCAGGGGATGTCGAAACAATCGGTATCCTACCTTTACTATGGCTGGTTTTGAAAGATATTCTTCCACTGTCAGGGTCATCACATCGCCAATACCACGTTTGTCCAGGTTTCCACTGGAAGCATGGTGAATGGCGTGCGTTTTCGACCATTGTTCATATGGCGTAAAAACCAAAACGCCCAGAATAAAACCCACAAGCTCATTTTTCTTTTTGGATGGGAACAAGCTATTATGTCCACAGTCATGAAAGAGAATAAAAACCCTTACCAAAAACAATGCAGCCAGGATGGATAAACCGAATGTAATCCAATATGAATACTGAAGACTCCAGATCATCAACCCCCACAACACGAAATAAGGGATAATTGAATTGAGTATTTGGATGATAGCCTTCTTCGTATCAGCTTTGGCGTAAGGAGCTATAAACGGTTTGAGATGATTCATTGTTGGTTTTGAAACCTGTGATTTGTCCATATAGACCTCCAAAAATTTGTCAGTTTAAATTTAATGGATATTTATAGTAATCACATCCCCCCTGAGTCACATTCTTTGGCATGTTTTTTTTATAAAAGGACTATTACCATCTTATTATTCTAATTTCAATGAAATTTCTCTACCTCAAAAAGATTATTTCTACATCCTGAATTCATTCTCATTAAATTTGAAGACTCCCTATCGTATTTCTACAATTTTGGGAGTCTTCTCAATTCAAAAATTATTTGTGAATCTGATTTTGATGATTAATTTGAATTTCTTATTTGGTATCCAATCAAAAATAGATTACTCACTATATCCATCCGATAGTGTCTTCAAAAAAGCCAGGATATTGTTTTGATCCATCATATTAAAGTGGTTCAACTGTGCAAGGTTCTGGTCAACTTCTGGCGCAGGGAACAGATCCGGGTTACACATCATTTCCATCATGTCTCCCATACCACCCCCCATACCACCTCCGTCCATACCACCAGAACATCCGTCCATTCCGCGACCACCCATGCCAAGACCTCCATTCATGGTTAATCCGCGCCAGGAGTAGAAGAGAATGATGTCCTCCAGTGATTTGAAGTAGCCATTGTGTCCATAGGCTTTGGCAAAATCCTCAGAAGTACGCAAATCCACATTACGCAAAGATGGCACTTTGAATTTTCCCAGTTCCTGCAGATACACCTCTTCCGGGTATCCAGCATCCTGGAGAAAACCTCCCAGACCATAATCCACATAATTTTCTCCATCCGGATTCCATGTTTCCGCCATGTTGTAGAATGTATTGTCTGGATTTTTAGGCATTCCGACATTGTCATAAGTGAAGCTGGTAAACAGTGGATAACCGGCTGAGCCTGGCTCGATGGAGTGGCAGGAAGCGCAATTCGCGCGATTGGGATCATTGAAGGCTGCCAGACCCTGCAATTCAGCATCGGTCAAACCCAGGTAACGGAAATTTTGCCAGCGATTGGGATCTGCAGATCCTCCACCACCCATACCGCCACCACCGGGTCCCATGCCACCACCGCCCATACCGCCCCCGCCGCCCATGGCAAATTTAATTTTGGTCACATCTTTTCCAGCTGCGACTGCGTTGTCCCAGAAAAGGTCGAATTTCGAGCTGAAGGGATTTACCTCTGCACTTCTCTCATAAGCAGCCACAGAGATACCAATGCGTTCATACACACCGTTGGCGTCCTTAGCACAGTCGAGCGAGCGGACTCCCCACACCTCTTCGAAGAGGTCAGCATAATCCGCCTGTTTGAGCTTGACGCATAACACCTGATCATTGGCAATGGCCTGTTCCAGTGGATTCAGGAAAGGTCCTTGCGCCTGTTCCGCCAATGGATCCCCCAGTGTCCAACCAGTGCCACGTCCATCATAAAACATTCCACCAACCCACTCCAATCCATTGAAATACAATACCGGGCTGTCACCGACATAGGCAGAAGCTGGTGGTTTGCGATTACCAAAATGGTTTGGTAATGCTCCCTGATAAACAACTGTCCCCAGGTTAACCTGTGAATCCGGACCTGTCCATCCTGCCTCGGGTGCATGACAGGTTGCACAGGATTGTGTTCCATTCACCGAAAGATCAGTATCAAAGAAAATGTGTTTTCCCAATAACTCCTGATTGGTAATTGTTACCGGTTCCTGAGCATTAGCGGAAAAGCTATAGCCGCCCACAAACAGGAAACCAACCAGAATAAAAATCAACAAATAGAAGTTAAGTTTTTTCATTTAAACTCTCCCTGGATGAAATGATTTTAAAATTTTGTGAGTAAAATTGGATGAGATTTGAGAATTGAGTTTTTGGGGGAGGAGAAATCTCCTCCCCCAAAATCGTAGTGCGATTGTTACGGTGTATTGATGGGGAACGGTGTTGCATTCACCCATGTTGAAGTACCTGAGGCATTGAACGATTGAATACGGAAGTAGTATGCTGTTCCTCGAGATAAATTTGGGGTAGTGAATGTGGTAGCGTTCACTGCCACAGAGGCGGATGAAAGGATATTAGTAAAAGCAGCATCTGTAGCCCACTGTAGAGTGAAACCATTTTCGTTGTTGGCGTTATCCACCCAGGTTAGGGTAACCTTTACATTGTTACCTTTTCGAACAGATCCTGCTGTTAAGTTTGAAGGAGCAGCGGGTACTGCCAGAGATACACTGGCAGTGTTCGAGTAAGCTGATGAACCAGCAGAATTCACTGCTTTCACCCGATAGGTGAAAGTGGATCCAGCAGAAATGGTTGTATCAGTAAAACTGACAATTCCGGTCCCAACTTGCCCCAATACTGAGAAAACACCACCATTGACTGAACGCTCAATAACAAAACCAGACTCATTGGTAGAATTATCCGTCCAGGTTAATAATGCCTGTGGGCCTGCCTGTAATGATGCAGATAAGTTTGATGGAGCTGTTGGAGTAGAAGGAGCTGTTGAACCAAATGTAGCAACATTCGAGTACAACGAATCCAGATTTAATGTTGGGAATGATGCCCCTTCATTTAAGTTAGGATCTGAATAATCCCAGGTATCACCGATAGTGTTGCTGGCAAATACACGATAGAAGAATACTGTGTTGGTGTTTCCAATCTGGTCGATAAACGACATTGTTGTATTTGTTGATGGCAACAATGGAGATTGTAGGAAAGTGATGGGTGTCCATGGACCACTAGCGGTTAAAGCCCTCTCGACTGTAAAGGATGTATCATTCAGAGAATTATCTTTCCAGGTCAAGGTAACACGCCGGTTATTTCCATTTCCCGATCGAACAGCTGTCAGATCAGATGGAGCTTTCGGTGCAACGCCAACAGCAACCGGGCGCATCATATCCATTTCTTCGTGGCTGAGGATATGACAATGCATCACATACTCCCAACCGAAGTTGACATAGTGGTTGAAGATATCGATCGGCTCACCCGTTGGATCAAATGCCGTTGGCACCAATCCTGCCGCTTCTGCCTGCGTTGAACTGGCGATGACTGCGCCATCCGGCATGGAGGGATCCAATAAGCGAATGCTGTTGGGTAAATCCCAGGGGATCTCTGGGATCAATGGCCGCAAAGCCACAATCGTATCTTCCAGTGGGCTGACACGTACTGTATCTTTCCAACCTAATTCATTGGCTTCCGGTTTACGGATGATGCCATCCCATCCAACCCGATTGAGCAACTGCACATCATACAAGTGGAAGTGTACCGGATGCGTATCAACGCCGTTATGGGTAAATTTCCAGATTTGAGTACCATCATCAGTCGTGGATATTGGTGTAAGCGACACACCAGGTGGTAACTCGACCCCATTAATGATTTCTGTTGGGGGAGAAGTAAACCCGTATAGAATCATGTTCTGGTTTCCAGCCTGTGGATTAGGTGCCTCAACGCCCAGGTTACCACTCATGCGGCCATATTCCTGTTCGAAAGCCTCACCCATCTCGTCCTGGATCATTTTGGGCTGGAACGGCATGGTTAATACATTTCCTGACAACGTATTGAATGTGAGAGAGGTATCGAAGATCTGGGCTAGTCCAGCCATTGGTCCATTATTCTGGAAAGATGTTCCATAGGCTGAGTTGTAAGCGCCCTGACCAACGATGATCGGATGTTGTCCACTTTCAAATACACCCAGACCACCCAAACTTTTTGCTTTGAAAGCATTTTCGAGCGAGGTCAGTCCAAAGGCTGGCGCAGGGGCTGCAGGTGCAACCACAATCCTCATTACGGTACGGGTATTGGGACCATAACCGGCTAATGTGGAAGGTGCTCCACCGGTATCGCGGTAGTCACCATTGCCAGTGTAGTAATCATAGCGTGGGTCACGTGCCGGGAAAGCAGCTGGGGCGTCATTGTAGAGGATCAACGTCTGTCCAGCAAAAGCCGAGAAGTCAACGACTACATCTGCACGCTCAGCTGGTGCAATCAACA
>JACZIY010000092.1 GCA_014860845.1 Anaerolineaceae bacterium | reverse complement strand
TGAGAGCACATACCCCCAGGGTTTTCGCTGCAGCAGAAAAATACCTGTCATGACAGCTGCGGGAGTAATCAGAGCTGAATCAAATCCATGGGTGAATAAGGTGGTGTACGGTCCAATAATTTCAGGAGCTCCGCCTTGCAGTAGCGGACCAATCAACTCACAGATCCATAGCAACAAAGTTCCAATCCCAGCTACAAACAGGAAAACAGCTATCGCACGATGGGGAAATCCTGCTTGAATTCGTTTTATCAGATCAGCACTGTCTATGTTTACCAAGGTGACGATCAATGCAAACAAGCTGCTGGAGAACAAGGCAATATAGAACAGAAAAATTGAGTTAAAAGAGGCCGCAAAGGTCATGGATGCGCCATTATAGAGAAAATAAAACAACGCAGCGACCTGAAAAATACTCCCACGCAGGATGCCCCGACGATATTGACGATAACTGAGCAGCAGCATCGGGATGGCAATCGTCAGGGTGACCACGTCCGTTCCTTTAAATCCAGCCCCTACCAGGCGGGAATCGTATTGGTACAGACCTTTACCGTACATCTCAACCTCATGACCATAACGATTGGTGAATGTATAAGGACCTTCACCTCCCTGAACGAATAAGCCGGTAATGGTTGTCACCAACGCCAGTACCGCAATCAAAGGAATTAACCAGGCTAGTCCGCTTTTTTTGTTTTTCATAACCTATATCACCAGGGTTTCTGACCAATTTTTGATTTTGTCCCAATCACGTTGATCTGATTCAACCGACTTCACCATTTTGGAGATGAAGCGATCCAACAGAGAGAGTTTTGAGTAGTCCATGGCACCCAGGAAATATACCTCTTCGCTGCCAGGCATGAGTGCTCTTACTTTGTCCATATAGGCAGTTCGAGCTGCTTTGCTGGTCTCATCCTCGCCGGCATTGAGCATATGAACGGTGAATAGAGCTGCCTGCATGGCGTTAAGGGTAAATTGATTGGCATTGATATAATCCATCATCTCCGGCAGCCAACCTCCCATACGGATACAGCTACCCAGAATCACAGCCTGGTAATTTTTTGGATCAGCTTTAGACTTTACATTCATCACATCTACAGCGAATCCACGTTCGCTCAGGTGTTCGCCAATTTTTGCGGCGATCTCAGCAGTGGAACCAGCTTTGGTGGCATAGGTTACAAGAATGCGATTTGACATGATACTTTCCTTTCCATAATTAATTTCGGGTGTTTCAACTTTCGGCGATCGCGATGCCAATGCTCCTAATCCGCAACAGGTAACACTCCCTGCAGCCACCACAACACCAGAAACTTTTAGAAATTCACGTCGAGTATAAGATTTCTTTGTCATTTTTTTTCTTTCAAACCAGGACCTGTTCAACGGTTCTTCTTATCGATTTGGGCATTGCCGGTGCATATCCAAAGCGTACCATCAGCTGCGGGAAAAGCTCACCCAGGTTCATGGCACTCTGGAATTGGGGGCGAATATCAGGTACTTCAATGGGTTGATTCAACAAAGCTGATTTGATATT
>JACZIY010000091.1 GCA_014860845.1 Anaerolineaceae bacterium | reverse complement strand
AAGATTGCCGCAGTTCCCTTCCAGATGTGGACGCCGGATGTTTACCAGGGTGCTCCCACCCCCGTGACCGCCTTCATGTCGGTGGCGGTTAAAGCGGCAGGTTTTGCCGCTCTGATGCGAGTCTTCCTGGTGTTGTTCCCCAGTTTGAGCGACCACCTGACACCTATTTTATGGGTGATGGCAGCCTTAACCATGATCGTTGGAAATATCGTAGCGTTGGTACAGAATAACATCAAACGTATGCTGGCTTACTCCGCAATTGCGCATGCCGGTTATATACTGATGGCATTTGTCGCCTTTGGCAATGGCGAGGTTGTGCGCAATACCGTGGCAGCTACTTTGTTTTACCTGGTGGCGTATGGCCTGACCAGCCTGGGTGCCTGGGCATTGGTGGTTGTGATTGAACGCGAATATGGCAAAGGCATCCTGCTGGATGACCTGTCCGGGATCGGTAAACATTATCCCTGGCTGGGGATTGCCATGCTGGTGTTCATGCTCTCGTTCGCCGGTATCCCGTTGACGATGGGCTTCTGGGGAAAATTCTACCTGTTTCGCACAGCTGTGCAAGCCGGATACATCGGACTGGCCATCATCGGCCTGCTGACCTCCGTCGCCTCCGCTTATTATTATTTGCGGGTGGTGGTGTATATGTTCATGAAGCCGGGTGAACCCAAGCTGCAGATCAATCCGTGGGTTTCCTTTGTGATTGGTGTGGCAGCCCTGGCGGTGCTGTTGCTAAGCCTGATGCCATGGACGATCCTGGAGCTGGCATCCAGGGCGGTGCTGCTACTTCAGTAAAAATGGTAAGAGCGAGGAAATCAAACCCTCGCTCTTTTCTAAATTGGATACATAACTCCGATTTACGCCTGAATTAAGTTGACAAAGGTCGGTTAAGTCGCTACTATATAGATAAGCTGTTAATAGAGCATCATTGGGGTCATTTCTTACCAAAACCTATTCAGTGGAGGCGTACCAGGGTATTTTTTCCGTTATTAAAATTTAATATCTCAGTCCCGGAGCATCCCCTTATCCGTGACATTTTAAAGAAACTGCGCTCTGTTGAATTAGGTGCGCAGTTTCGATTAATTGCCAGAAATAGGGCATTGCGGTATAATCGGGGTACCAAATGCCCTCGTAGCTCAATGGATAGAGTGCCTGACTTCGAATCAGTTGGTTGGGGGTTCGAGTCCCTCCGGGGGCACAAATCGTGGTGATCGAAAGGTCGCCACTTTTCTTATCTACAGACTTTGCATACTCTCAGGGGGTACAAAGTCAGTTGGTTGGGGGTTCGAGTCCCTCCGGGGGCACAATGAAAGCCGGTCGTAAGACTGGTTTTTCTTTAATTCTCTGACTTCGAACACCCTCAGGGGGTGTGATATCAGTTCCCACAAGGGGATGATATGGTTGGGGGTTTACCCATTCTGGGCATACGCGAGTCCCTCCGGGGGCACAGCAAATGTGGCGGTCTAAGTAATGCCACACACTATATATGGAGGTAAAACGGGTCATTGACAGATCGCAGATTCTTCTTCGGTGCAGTTTC
>JACZIY010000692.1 GCA_014860845.1 Anaerolineaceae bacterium | reverse complement strand
CAATGAGAATGTAAAATTAAAATCAGGGTTGTCCCCCAAAAGGCATGTGTTGATGAAAATATTGGCATCATAATTTTGAGGAACATATTCATATTCTATGACAAACTCGTTTCCAAGTAACATTTCGTGAGCAAAATAATTATCACCAAATATTTCCCAACCATTTTGTTTTGGAAGAATTGTTTGATTTTCTAATAAATCTTCCCAATAAGGTTGAGGAGAGAATATATCAAAATCATCCTGGAATGTTGGATCAGAATTCTTAACTTGAGCCAATATGGAATTAAGAACATCAGGCTCATCCAAATTCCAAAACCTGATGGAATGAAGCATTACAATATGTTCAGGTTGATTACCCCAAACATGTAAAATAATCTGGAGATTTCCCTCTTGAATAAAATCCTTGTGACCCACCAAAGGTTGCTCATTCACAAAAACTGTCAATTCATTGCCACTCTTAATTATTTTAACTTTTGTTGTGTAATCATTCTTAAGTTTATAACTTGTCCAATTTGGAATTAATTTCAACTCACTTTCATTACCTTTAAAGGTCTCAGTAAATCGTCCATCATTAAAGATTGAATATCTATAAAATGTTTCATTTCCTGAATTTAAGTCAATGTGAATAACATTATTCTAATATCCATTTGCGGCAGAATATTCAAATTCAAGCCAAAAATTTTCAGCAAAGAGATAATCATTGGTATAACTGGCACCATCCCACATCTTGAAACTATCTGAAACCAAATTAATCGGATTTTGAGCTAACAATGATTCCCAATAAGGTTGTGGATTTGCCTCATCAAAGTCATCCTGAAAGGTTGGTACCGACAGCGATGTTTGATACGATACTATCCTTTCTATAGCATATCCGGGGGTATATATTACAGTTTGCGAGGTTTCCAAAGATGATTGAGTCTCAACGATTTCAGGACTTGTTATTGGTTCTTGTGATGGATTGATCCAATTCTTAATCTGCGGCAACATGATGAGCGCTACCACCGCCAGGATCAAAACACCTGCACCCGCATACAACCATGGGGTTTGCCAGATTGGTTTCTTCTGCTTGTTGGCTTCCACCGCTTCTACCAGTAAACGCGAGCTGGCTTTATAAGTCGGGTCTTTGGCGATGATTCCCTGTAGCAAGTGAATCGCCCGGTTGTATTGGCGTTTGCGGATGTGCGCCTGGGCGGTTTCATAATCAATCAACAAGGCAGCTTTTTGCTTTGCCTGATCAATCAGTATTTCGACCCGCCCACCATCTTCAGGCTTCTCCGCCAGGTATGTCTGCCAGTGTTGGATGGCATCTTCCCATTTTTCGGCTTTGCTGGCTCCGATGGCTTGATTTTTTAGATTTACCAATCTGGATTTTCTCTGTGCGATTCTGAGAGTCTCCAGCTCATTTTTTACATCCTGGTCATCGGGAGATAATTGTAAGAATTTTTCTCCCGCAGCAAGCGCCGCTTCCCAATTTTGTTCTTGTTTAGCCTGATCAATTTTCGCTCTTATAGAATTAATTTCTTGCTTTTGTTTTTCATCTTTGGTCTTTTGAAGCGCTTTCGCTAACCGCTCATTTTGCGGGTCAAGCTTCAGTGCAGCTTCTCTGGCAGCAATCGCCGCCTCCCAATTACCTGATGCTTCGCCCTGTTCGGCCTGAGATTGGTACATTCTTAATTGCGCATTTGCCTGGTCACCTTGAATCGAATCCAGCCATGCTTTCAGTGAGGAATCCTCAGGTGCTAACAGCATCGCTGTTTGAATGGCGTTGATTGCCTTGGGATAATTCCCCTTGGTAATCGACTGTTCTGCTTCCTGTTTATAAGCTTTGATCTTCTCCTGGCGGGGTGCATCCTTAATTTCAAGTAAGCGCTGCTGAAGGGCAACATTTTCCGGATCGATGTTAAGCGCTTCTTCCACCATGCTGGCTGCTTCATCCCAGCGTTGACGCGTCAGGGATTTTTCTGCTTTCTCCAGCCAGACTTTCACCTGGGCTGCTTTCTTATCAGTGATAATTTTTTCATACCGTTTTCTAATAACCTGATCATCAGGAGAAATTTTTAATGCTGTTTGGAATTCTTGTAAAGCTTGTTCTTCTAAACCATTTTGTAATAAAGATTCAGCCTTATGAACATACATTTCAGAAAATAGCTTTGTAGCTTCTGTGTGAGCTGGAGCAATCATCAGAATGGAACGAATTGTTTTTTCAGCTTCAACCTCATTCCCTTCTTTTATAGCTTTCTTAGCCAGGTAAATTTGTGCCTGAATAAAACCCTGTCTGGCCGCAATATTTTCCTCATCGATCAGTAATATCCTCGCAAAATATTTTGCTGCTTCATCTAATGAATTTTGTGAGGAGTGTATCGTCGCGATGTTTTGTAAAGCTCTGATGTTATTTTCCTGAACTGCAAGAGCTTGCTCGTAACTTTGAATGGCCTGCTGATTTTCTCCCCGCTCCCGGTATTCATCCCCAATCTCAAGATAGCGATCTGCGATCGGGTTGGTCTGTACCAGCTCTTCCCGCACACGATCCATCGGTCGGTTGGTCTGCAGCCACAATTTTAGCAATTGGATCACGAAACCATTATCAGCATCCAGCACATCTTTATCACGCAAATGTAAAATGGCAGAATTAAGCTCAGCTTCACTGGAACGTAATCCCTGCACTTTCAGAATCTGATGCACCCGTTTCAGCGCTGCCCCTTCCTCCTGTGCCAGAGCCGCCAGAATCCATTTTTCCAGGTCAGAGGATTCATCCCAGACGAACTTAAGATTGACTGTTCCGCGTTCGATCACATCCTCCAGAATGGAATTTACATCCTGAGCAGTAATCGTTCGGCTGCCGGTCTTCTGACAGCGTGAGAACAGTTCATGACACATCAGTTGGGTGAAATAGGGATGCCCGGATGTAAAATGCGAGATTTTCTCCACCGCAGATGGTTCATAGGTGATGGTGCCTTCGACGGGTTTGGTGATCAGACGTACACAATCATCTTTGGTCAGGAAACTGACCTTGCGATACAGCGCTGACTTGAAGAAATCGGTGTAGGATGCCTGCATATTTTCCAGTTTGTTGCCGGAGGAACCGATCGAAAAGATGAAATTCAAGCCCTCGACTTC
>JACZIY010000691.1 GCA_014860845.1 Anaerolineaceae bacterium | reverse complement strand
GACGTAAAAACACTTCACACCCTTGAATTTGAAAAAGTTCTCGAGAAATTGAGTTCCTATGCTGCTTTCAGTGCTTCAGCGGAGCTCGCTCGTAATATCCATCCCAGTAGTGAGTTGCCGTCAGCCAGAGAACGTCAGGCTTTCACCACCGAAACCCGTCATTTACTCAGCACGGAAGCAGATATCACCATTGGTGGCAGCCGGGATGTGCGTCCCCTGGCAAACCGTGCCGCCCAACATGGTATGTTGGAGACCACTGAATTGCTCAGCATCCGTTACACACTGTCAGCCGCCCGTGACCTGAGCCGCACCTTGCTGGAACAGGCAGAAACATTACCATTGCTGGGACAATTAGGACAGGAGCTTCCCCCTCCTCCCGGAATCATCGAGGCGATTTCACGTGTCATTTCTGAACGGGGTGATGTGCTCGATAATGCTTCTCAAAAATTAGCGTCCATTCGCAGCGAGATAAAAGTTGCGCATGATCGTTTACTTTCTAAGCTAAACCAGATCATTGCAGATCCTCACAAGAGCAAGATGTTGCAGGAAACGCTCATCACCCAGCGCAATGGCCGCTATGTCATTCCCCTGCGTTCCGAATTTAAAGGCCGCATTAACGCCATCATCCATGACCAATCTGCTTCCGGTGCCACCCTTTTTGTGGAACCACTGGTCACTGTGGAACTTAACAACCGCTGGCATGAACTCCAGCTGGCAGAGCGGGATGAGATCCGGCGAATATTACTCGAACTCAGTGATATGATCGGTGCTGAAGTGGTACAGATTCGCAACATTGTGGATGCATTGTCCCGCTTCGATCTGGGATTAATGATGGCAAAATATGCTGAGGATCTGGATGCAGCCGAACCAATGCTGGTGCAATTTATCCCCCGTGGTGAAGATCATCCCGGTAGCACCATCGCTTTGCGTAACGCCCGACATCCGTTACTGGATCCCAAAACCGTGGTACCTATTGATGTGGAACTCGACCAGCACACCTTCGGTGTGGTGATTACCGGTCCGAACACTGGCGGTAAGACGGTCAGTCTTAAAACGGTTGGTTTACTGGCATTGATGGCACAATCTGGCATGCATATCCCGGCACAATCCGGTTCAAGCCTGTGCGTTTTTCAGGATATCTTCGCCGATATTGGCGATGAACAGTCCATTGAGCAATCTTTATCCACCTTCTCGGGACACATCACCAACATAACCCGCATCTTCAAGCGAGCCAATTCCCGAAGTCTGGTACTGCTGGATGAACTCGGGTCCGGCACGGATCCACAGGAAGGATCAGCCCTGGCACGCGCCATGCTTTCCTATCTGGTTAAACGCCGTATTACCTGTCTGATTGCCACCCATTACCCAGAGTTGAAAGCATTTGCACACAACACGCCTGGTTTGATCAATGCCAGCATGGAATTTGATCTGCGTACATTACGACCGACCTATAATTTAATGGTCGGTCTTCCCGGGCGTTCTAACGCCCTGGCAATCAGTGAGAGACTGGGATTGCCCAAAGAAATCATCGAAGATGCGCGTAGCATGGTTGACCCCACCGAGCTGAAAGCTGAAGATTTGTTGAATGAAATTCATCGCCAGCGCAGCATCTCACGCAAGGAACGCCACAAAGCGGAGATCTCCCGCAGTGAAGCCCGTCGGCTCGAACGCCAATTGAACAAGCGCCTGGAAGAAATTGAGGATGAGCGTCTTGCCATTCTGGATAAAGCCCGCCAGGCAGCAGAAGATGAAGTAGACAAATTGCAGCGCGAATTACTCGACTTGCGTAAAGAGCTGGCCCGTGCACGCCAACCCCTGGACGCCTTGAAGAGTATCGAAGAAAAGGTGAGCGATATACAGGAGGAAGTCAATCTGCCGCCCGTACGAAAAAGTGGACATCCCACCCTGGATGAGCAACCGTTGCGTCTGGGAGAGAAAGTTATGGTTCGCTCTCTGGGGATGCAGGCGGTGATTACTGCCATTTCAGCTGATGAGCTCGAAGTCCAAATCGGCAATTTGCGAGTCCGTGCCGCTGCTCACGATGTTCAACGCGCCAGCGACGCCCGGAAACAGACAGAAGAAGAGACCAAACCCAAAATGCGTTCCAGTGTACGCAAAGCTCTCCAGAGTTTGGACGAGAGTCCCAGCCAACCGCCATCCATTCTCCATCCTTCCCCGGGCATGGAATTGGACTTGCGAGGTCAATTAGCTGAGGATGCACTGGCTGGACTATCCAATTTCATTGAATCCGCTTATCTATCCGGCATGCCCTTTGTACGCATTATCCATGGAAAAGGTACCGGCAAATTACGCCAGGTGGTAAGAGATGCGCTCAGCAAGAACCAGTACGTCGATCATTGGGAGAGTGGTGTCGAACGTGAAGGTGGCGAAGGTGTCACGATCTCTTTTCTGAAAGGTGATTAAAAAAACAGGTCGATAGTGAATTCCCCTGAACACTACCGACCTCTTTCTGCGGCTGAGACCCCTTCCACTCGAGCCCAATTTCGCAATGAAAAAGATAATCTATTTATACACCGCTGCCATTGACAAAGCGTAGACAAATTTTATCAGATTTTTTATTATTTTGTCTACACTAATACAAAAAGTGGAGGTGAATTCGAATTGAGAGACAAATCAAGACCTTGTGGTTTCGATTGGTTCAAATTTCGTAGAATTAATTGTTTTTGACTTAAATATTTCTTAAAGGATTTCCCCGCTAATTTTTCAGCTGCAATCATGATTTCCAATGCATGCCACTCTAACCAGGGAGACTCTTCTTGATTAGCTTTTGACATGATCACTTCTGCCATCTCTTTCGCAACCTCAGGTTCTAGCTTGCGCAAGGCTTCCTGTGCACGCACAAAGGCATAAGCCGTTCCTGCAGCAGCAAATCCAAATTGATGTGATTGGGTTGAAATCTCAGCCAATAATTCGATGGCTTCCTGAATATCACCTTGCAAATACAAAGCCAATCCAAGCCGCGCTTTGGATTCAGTCTGAATTTGGATTAATTGCTGAGATTCCACATCCTTAACTACTTGTTGTAATATCTTTACTCCATTTTCAAGTTCACCCATTAAGGTTTTGGAGACACCTATCCACATTTGATTGAGCAATACATCGCGCTTATTATGGCTGAATTTGAGTGATTCCTCAAACAAGCTTATTGCTTTCTCATATCTCCCAAATGCTGCATACAATCTTCCTTCCGAATTGATCAAAATGCTATGCATACCTGTATATTGATATACCTTTGCCAGCGCATATCCGTTCTGAATATTTTCCAGACATTGATACGTTTTCCCCAACGCAAAAAAGACACGATTGATCACCGAAAGTGTTTCCAAAACAAAGCGCCAATAATAATTGGATTCAGCAATTTGGATTACCAGACCAAATTTATCCAAAGATTTTTTATACAATCCCTGGTAATAATAACCAAGCCCAAGAGAAAATTCGTTTTCAATCCGTAACGTGGGATTTTTTAACCGTAAGGCAGTTTGAATGGATTTATTGGCTTCAATTTCTGCTTCTTTAAATTTTCCGGATAAAGTGTACGTCAATGCTAAAGTACTTTGAAGACTGGCAAATATCAGAAGGTCATTCTCAGTCTTCATCTGGTTCTCCAACCAGGCAATTGAGTCATATTCCCTGATACAGGCTTGCAAGTCAAAATAATACAGATGTGTGAGCATTATACGAATACTATTGCGAATATATTCTGAAACCGATCCGTCTTTCAAGTGCAAAGCAGCTTGTTCCAGATATTGTTTTGCCTGATTAGGCAACCCACGCATCAGAAATAAATAACCTTCTCCGCTCAAACCGCTCCCGATCAACAAAGAGGAACTGCGATATAAGCCTTCCTCAACTGCATGATGATAATATTCAGTCGCTGATTTAAAATCATTCATTTTGTTTGCCAATTCGCCCCAACCCACCCATAATTTAAACAGTTGTTCATCAGTGATATCAAAGTTGAGATTTTGAGATATAAGGTATGCCTGCTCGAAAGCATAGTTTGCTTTCTGATTAATGTCAGCATTATTGAATAATTCTGCTGCTTCAATCCAATACTGGAATGCCTGTTCAATCTTTCCAGCCCGGCCTAAATGGTAACCAAGATTCGCAAATTCATCAGCCGCCTTCTTTTCCGCGATTCTGGTTAGTAAGAAATCTGCCAGGCGCTTGTGCAGAATCTGCTTATGTGTCTGGCTGAGTCCTTGTAAGACCACATCCCGAATGAATGTCTGTTTGAATTTATACCGTAATGGCTGATGAATTTGCGAAATAATCTCTATGTTACCTTTATCAATTAATTCATCGAAGGCTGATACCAATGCGCTTTCCTGAAGATCAATCATGACCTCAACATAATCAAAGCTGAAATCTGTTCCCACAAGTGCAGCACAATCCAAAACCTGCCGGCCATTTTTAGAAAGATAACTCAACCGCTCGCGAATTACAATCTGAACCACACCTGATAACGGGATCTGATCCCACGACAATTCAGTTAATTGATCCGGTTTTTCCAAAATCATCTGCAAAGTTTCAATCACAAATAGCGGATTGCCCCCAGTTGCATCCAAGAGATGTTGTGTTTGTTGCTCCGAAAGCTTTTTTCGCAACAAATAGAGTGCGATATTCGAAATAGCATCCAGATCTAATGGTGGTATCTGAAACCACGCAATCTGACTGACCCAGGCTGGATCTTTCAGGTAGTTCAGAACAGGCACGTTGAGTTCATCATTGCCCAGTAGCAATACCAGATGTGCCTTTTCACTGAAAAAATGTCTGTGGGTTAGGTAAGAAAATAATCCAATTGTTTCTTTGTCCAACCATTGCGCGTTTTCCACACTGATTAATATCTTTTGTTTTCCTGCAAGTGTTAAAAGCACCTGACGAAAGGCTTCATACAAACTGAGTTGCTGATTTTCAACCAGGTTAAATAAATCTGATTTATGTTCCAGCTGGCTCTGCAATTCAGGCATGAGAAAAGAAAGCTGAGAAATCCAAAACTTCTCAATTTTCTGCCAATCACTCATGTTCAAAGTCTGGCGTAAATGTTCAATAATGGCATGAAAAGCAAAATTTCGCTCAGAATAAACTGCTTCCATGGAAAAGACAGGGGTAGGAGTGGCTAAACTGTTTATGAATTCAACCGACAGGCGCGATTTACCAAATCCTGTTTCTCCGGATAAAACAACGATATTGTCGCGACGGTAAGCCCTGTGAATTTGTATCATCAGGTCATCTCTGCCTACAAAAGGTATATTTTTGCCCCTAGTTGATCGTGCGGGAGGTTGTATTCGTATCGCATTCTGGATGCGTTCATTTTCGATGCGCTTCATCAAGGTCTCAAACGCCAGTCGGTATTCAGAGAACCAATTTGTTTTAATCTGGTCTGTAAAAAGCAGGCCAAACTCATATGCCTCGGAGAGTCTGCCCAAATGATAGAGAACATCCAGACGGTTATATATCACCTGGGGAAAGTCATAATTGTCATCATCTTCGTTTACCATCTCCAGCCAGGTCAGTGCACTTTCCAGATCACCTTTTGCAATCAAATGCTGAGAAATACGCATCATCAGGCTTAACCTTTTGTAACGAAGTTTACGGTTTTTCTTAGAAATCCATTCATTCAGCTCATTGCTATCCAATAATGGTGTTCCATACAAAAATGCCGGTGCTTCCCACATATGGATGGCGTTTAACATTTTCTGATAGATTGCCTCGGGTAATGGGCGATTCTCGATATTCAAAAATGGTAGAGAAAGCTGTTCGTATAAATCTTCGAATACCAGCACATCCGAGTTGACTTTTGCATAATCCAGGCCAATCCAATCACGATCAGTACGGATAATATCCGGATCAGGTAATTCAGCACGCAACTTACTCAACAGATCACGTAAATGTTGACGAGAATTGGGTGAATCTGGCCAGAATTCCACCACCAGATCGCTACGCCCAATCATCGATTTCTGGCAAGCTAAGTAATAAATAAAAATACGCGCCAGTTTTCGTTGAATATTAAGTGGCTGATCTCCCCAAAAAACACGAGGTTGCCCCAGCATGTGGATCATCAATCGATTTTCAGGTGGCATATTTCATTCGAATCAATATTAATCCAGTGGGTTTGCGGAAGGTCGGGTGCGCACCTGCGCGGTACGCAGGGTCTCATCGGCAGTCGTCAAATGCGACTCGCTGATAGCTCCTAACATTTGTGCTAACTCATTTCGTCGCCCATCCAATGCCAGTGCTTCTACCAGGGTTAAAGTTCGGCCATTCTGCACCTGCTTCGAAACCCGTAAATGTTGATCACCAAAAGCTGCCAGTTGTGGCAGATGGGTAACACATAACACCTGATGATCTCGTGCCAGATACCAGAGCTTCTCACCGACGACGAAACCGATTCGTCCACCAATACCCTGGTCAATCTCATCAAAAATCAGCGTTGGGATTTCATCGGCCTGTGCCAGAACTCGTTTGAGTGCCAGCATCAGCCGTGCTGTTTCACCACCTGAGGCAATTTTGACCATTGGTTTGAGACCCTCACCAGGATTGGGAGCGATCAGGAATTCCACCTGGTCGATACCCGTCTCGTCAAAGCGAACTGTTTCGCTCATCTCCCATTTCAGACCGTGCGGGTCAGGCTGAATACCAAAACTAACTTCGAAGCGAGCACCCTCCATGCTTAAATCCAACAATTCTTTTTCAACTGCAGTAGACAATTTGCTCGCTGATTGTTTGCGCTGCGTTGATAGTCTTTGTGCTTTCTCTGCCAGTTTCAGGCGAATCTGCTGCTCCTGCCCGGTCAATTCTTCAATCCGTTCGGTGGCATGGGTGATCTGCTCTAACTCTTCACGTCCTTTGTGGGCATAAGACAATATCGCTTCGATGCTGCCACCATATTTTCGTTGCAACATGCGCAGGACTTCCAAACGCTCTTCCAATGCTTCCAGTCGCCGTGGATTAAATTCAATCTGATCCAGATAGGTTTGAAGGTCACGTGAAAGCTCGCTTATCAATACGGATAAGCTGTCTGCCTGTTCCGCCAGGTTCGTTTGCGAATTGTCGATGCGTGTCAGACCATGTAAGGCTTGTACCACCTGTCCCACCAGATCGCTGATGCCCGGCAACTCCGGACTGGCTTCATCCAGTAAATTGAGGGCGGTGCGTCCATATTCTGCCAGGTTCTCAGCATTCGCCAGTCGATTGCGCTCTTCCTTAAGTTCCTGCTCTTCACCTACCAATAGTTTGGCACCTTCAATCTCTTCAATCTGGAAGGATAATAATTCCATACGGCGGTCTGCATCCCGTTCCAGTTTGCGCAGTTGGTCCAATTCCCGCCGGATGCCCTGCCATGTTCGGTAACTGCTCTGGTAATTATCCAGCAGGTCTGAAGTGACCGCAAAACGATCCAATAGGGATAGATGCTTCTTAACGTTTAATAAAGAGAGATGCTCGGATTGACCATGGATATCCACCAGCTGCTCACCGATCTCACGTAACAGACCCACATTGACGGCACGTCCATTCACGCGCGCCACTGTGCGTCCCTCACGCCGTATTTCACGACCCAAAGTAACGTAATCGGGGTCATCCAGCAAATCTTCCCTTATCAGGAGTTCTGTGATCGCAGCACGGTTGTGATCATTGAGATGGAAGACAGCTTCCAGACTGGCACGTTCAGCGCCTTCACGAATGCTCGTCGTCTCAGCCCTTGCCCCCACCAAGGCCTCAATCGCATCCAGAATGATCGATTTACCAGCACCGGTCTCACCGGTAAAGATCACCAACCCGGCAGGAAAACGTAGTTCCAGCTGGTCGATAATGGCGAAGTTGGTGATATGTAATTCAGTCAGCATAAGTATTTTAGCGGATTTGAATACCAGCCAGCCGGTAATACAGGGCACTGGTCATTAATACGATGTATACCGACATCCAGATGATGCCGAAGAGATTGATAGAACCAAATAGCAGGCCCAACAACAAAGGTATTGCGCTGATCAACCCTCCAAATACCGCAGCAGCTGTGACCGACTGAAATAGCTTTTTGGAGCGCCGCCTCTGGATCACCTTGCGGACCGCTTCGGCAATGATCCCGCCTGCAAAAGGTGCCAGAAAGATCACAAAAAAGCTGATACGAGTCGCCAATAGGCCGCCAATATATCCCAACACAAGTGCGATCACAATCCCAAAAACATAGTCCTGGGTGATGGCGGTTTCGAAGATTTTCTGTTGGCCACGCACACATTCCTTGCAGCGATAGCCAGTAGGCGTTTTCACAGCACAGTCGATACACATCGGCTTATCACAACGGTTACATCGCAAGTAGGTTTCCCGATCTGGATGCCATGTACAGTGGAGTTTATTATCGGTTGATTGAGTCATTATATTGCACCTGCGATTGGATTTTGTTCCATATATTTATAAAGGTTATGATAAAAGTATCCCTGGTCCTGGAAACGCACAAAATTAATGGTGTGCTCGCTGGCACACACCTCCACCACATCTCCATCCTTAAGGATGACGGGGGGTTGCCCATCAGCACTCAGGACTGCTTCGTGGTTGGTATTGACCAACAGAGTTATATGAGATCCTTCGGAAAGGATGATCGAACGATCAACGGATAGATGTGGGGCTACCGCGACAATCAGGATATTGCGCAGCTCCGGAGGCATGATAGGCCCACCGACTGCCAGGGCATAGGCGGTTGAGCCGGTCGCTGTGGCAGCGATTACCCCATCTGCGACGTAGGACGCCAGCAGATAGCCATCCAGGCTGGCTTTCACCTGGATCGGGCGTACATACTGTCCACGGCATACCACCACCTCATTGAGGACGTTCCACTCTCCCAGCTTTTGGTCTTCGCGACGGTGAACGCTGTTCAGCATCATACGTTTTTCCAGGCGGTACGCACCACGCAGAAGTTGAATCAGCCGGTCTTCGCATTCCATTTCATCGATTTCCATCAGGAAGCCGAAGCGGCCGCGATTGATCCCCAAAACCGGGATACCCATGGGAGCTACCAGATGCCCCGCTCGCAACATGGTACCATCGCCACCAAGCGCAATCACAACATCAATTTCTTTCTGTTGAACCAATTGTTTGAGTTCGGGTTCGTAGATGGTATAGGCAGATGCCTGATCAGCCCCCAATGCTTTCAATCGCTCCACCAGTTCCCTGGCTCCTTCAGCTACCTGGGGCTGGGAGGGATGGGTGACGATTGCAAATCTGCGGGGAGGATTCATAACCATAATCATTAATTATACCAGTGCGACCTGAGTCTTCAACGAATCACACCCCCGGAACCTGCCAGGCGCTGTTGAATAGCTGCCAGAATTTTGGGCACATGCACGTGTGAGGTTTCGATAAAATGCATAAACTTACTTTGCGTACCACCTGCAGCTGTACCCAACACAAACACGTTTTTCAAATTGGTCTCCATCGTCTCAGGATCGCAGTGCGGTGTCTGTTCGGAGCCCAATAAATCAACTCCCAGTTGCCTGAATAGTGTTGTATCTGCCTGATAACCGGTGCACAACAAAACAAAGTCACAGGCCAAACGGGTGACCTTGCCAGTGAGCGGGTCGCCCAGCTCATCAGTGTCTGCCAGCAACACCGCATGCATGGTGATCTCAATCGGAATTGTGCCTGGCAGGAAACGTAATTTATCCTCACGCACGACTGTTTCAATATCCTGCAGCAAAGCTGGTTTAATAGATGTTTTGGGTAATTCTTGCTTATAGTAACTAAGCGTCACCTTTGCCCCAGCTCGCCAGCAACGCAGCGCATATTCGATTGCTGAGTTTCGTCCACCCACCACCAGCAATTCCTGCTGGAAATAGTCGTGTGGGTCGTTCAGGTAGTGGCTGACATGTGGCAGATCTTCGCCTGGAATATTGAGCATGCGCGGTTCTGCCATTCCACCGGTTGCCAGCACAACAAAATCTGCCTGATAGAGCCGCATCTCACCCTTTGTCTCAGTAGTCAATTCATACTGCCCATCGACCAGTCTCTCAATGGCAACCACTGGCTCATACGCATGCACATGAATTCCAAACTGCTGTACTACACCGCGCAGGTATGCCAGGTATTCATCATTGCTGGGATGTTGTTGGTCATAGACAGTGAATGGCAAACCCGGCATTGCGATGCGTTCGGAGGTGCTGAAAAAACGGGTATGCTTCGGCCACCAGGCGATGGTATGCCCGATCTGCCCTGCATCAAACAGCAGAAAAGGGATGCCAGCCTGGGTAAGTGCCACTGCCATTTCCACACCGGTCGGACCTGCGCCGATAATCGCAACCCGGGTTCTTTCATTGATTTGCATACAATATCCTCCGTTACAAAGCGATCTGACTGCTCTCTAGTTTAATGGGAGAGATCCAAAGAGGTCAAACAAGAGGTTCTACACACCAAAACAGGTTAGAGCTTTTGATCACAAACATGGTTGAAACCACAACGCAGGCAGCGGGGGGCTTCCGTGTGCGAGCGTGGGCAATCTTTGGCTTTATCATCAATGCGCATCTGTTCCAGCAATTCCAGTAAGGCAGCTTCCTGCTCGTTGCCATAATCGATGGCAAAGGTGCGATTACGATACTGCAGGATCCCGTGAGGTGGGCGTTGACCGGTGGCGTGCTCCACCAGGTAACAGTAAGCCATCAGCTGGTAAACATGGCTGTCATATGGTTCTACCGGGGCATAATGGCTTTTAACCTCAACCGGAATGAGAGTCATTCCCTGGCTGATCAGGTAATCCGGTTTGCCTGTCAGCTGTGTCTCAACATCATAGAAAGGCTTCTCGGTCTTACCCCACAGCTTTGGGTCGGAATACACGATTCTGCCAGGTGGCAATCCCGATTTGTGACGCACCCAGCGACTGCGCCAGAAGAGCACAAACGCCACCAAAAACAAAACAAGTGCGAGGATTCCTTCCATATCAACCCAACAATTTCTGAGTTAGCCAAAAAGCCAACAATACTAACGCTGCCGCCAGCACCAACCACGCAAACACGCGTAATACCATACTCTTGAGTACGTTCTTCCCGTGTGTGTGGTGATAAGCAGTGCCACCCGACATCTCTTGCTGGTTAGACGACTCAACGCCCTGGGATTGATACCACCAGGCCCGTTTGCAGTATAGATAGCTACCGATCTCCGACGCACGTATGGTGCGTTTTCTCAATCTTCTTCCTCAATCTCCGGTGGAATATTGACTTCGTTCAGACCTTCTGTCTTCAATAATACAGCCAGTTCTTTCATAGCTTGCGTGAGACGTTGTTCCCGCAGGCTGATGGTCACATCACCGCGCGTGCGCTCCACAATCCCACGTGCCAGATCGGTCTGCCGACGTAAACCATTGGTTAAAGCATCCGGATAGTCAATGGTGATCAATAAAGCATAGATCTCGTCCATCAAAGACAGCAGGCGTTCTACCTCAGAGGAATAACCCTGCCTCATCACATCCAGGCAACGCCGGCGCAATTCGCCGACAACCTCTGCCAGGCCGTTCAGGTACACCGCTGGCTCCACTTCGATCTCTTCCGGTAGTGGCAATTCCTGCCCACGGATGAGCGCACAGGTGACACACGCTTCCACATACTCTTTGAATGCATCCTGGGTATAGCCAGCATAAAACAGATCGGGATGCTCGCTTAGATCTCGCCGTAACTGATCAACCAACATACGGGCATCATTGAGAAAGCCATCCGCCAGATCCACATCCAGGCGGTGGATTGCCCGAATGGCATGCGCAGCATGCTGAATAACTTTACGGGTCTGCATTAAGGCTTTGTCACGCGCCTGGTTGCGGACTTCAAAAGCGCTATGCACTGTTTCGGACAATTGTGAAAAGCGATCCATTATGATTCACTTTCGGGAGGTTCGGAGTCGGGTGGTTCCTTTTCCGGTGCTTCAGGGGGACTGTTTTTGTCAGGTGGCTGAATATTGCGGAATAGCGAGCTTGCCAGGTCACTCGTTCCGACCGGCAGTTTAATTGGACCAAAATTGGCTTCGTAGCGGGCAACATTCTCTGTCAATGCCTGCATAAACATCTTGGCACCCATGGGTGACATCAGCACACGTGCCACAACTTCCGGATGGGTACCCGGCAACATCGTGGCAAAATCAAAAATCATCTCCGATGGGGTATGCGAGATACGTGCCATATTGCTATATTTGCTTTGTAAACCTTCCGGCATCCGCAAAGGTGGGATGCCGGGTTTTGGTTGTTTAGGTTCTGTCATTAGTTGGGGGCTTTAGAAAGGAATTTCGTCGTCACTGAGCGTACCCATATCGTCAGTGCCGGCCTGTTCGCTCTCCGCGCGGCTATCCAGGAATTGCACGGTCATGGCGGTCAGCTCGAAGCTAGCACCTGAGGTTCCATCCTGGCGATTATAAATGCGGGGACCACCCGTAGCGGGATCAGCCATTAAACGTCCTTCGATCAGGACCTTGCTGCCTTTATGCAGGAAATTGTTGCAGTTCTCAGCCTGTTTGCCCCAGGCGGAAATCCTGAACCAGACGGTTTCTTTGACGCGTTGGCCATCCGAACCGGTATAGGTGCGGTTCGTGGCCACAGGAAATGATGTTACTGCCTGTCCGGACGGGGTGAAGCGCATTTCGGGATCTTTGCCTAAATTTCCTACGATTGTTACTTTTTGATACATAATTCCTCCATTGGTCTAAAGTTTCTGATTGGTCTATTTTCGCTAACAGCCTAAAGCTGAAAGTTGACAGCTAATGATTGCCTGTGAGATTAATTTTATATCAAATTTTATAAGTGCAAGTGAGAATAGTTCTTGAGTTCTTGAGCCTTGAGCCTTGAGCTAATTTATTATAGAATTACTGTTCTAATTTGTCAAGACCCAACTTACACGATATTCTATTTGATCATCTGCCAAAGTCAGCCCATGATCCACAATCCCCCATTTGCCTTGCAATCCCAATTCTTGTGCGGTCAACTCAAAATGACACATCGCAATGCCAATATCCAGACGCTGCATATCGTCTATCTGCACCAGCCGGGTCATCACATTGCGATAACCTTTCGTGCGCTGTATAAAGAAATGGAAGGCTCCATTTGCCTGTACAATCCGCCAGGGTTGTTTGTTCGATGCAGAGGGACCCAGACG
>JACZIY010000690.1 GCA_014860845.1 Anaerolineaceae bacterium | reverse complement strand
CAATATGAACTATCTTGCCCAACCAATAGCGCGACCTGGATTGGATTTTTATTAAGGAACAAATAATTGGCGCAAATAAATAAACTTCAACAGACAAATTCTGCTCAAGCGAGGCGAGATGAAATAATCAATGAAATCCGTCATCTAATTTTGAGTGGTTATTATTCGCCAGGAGATCACTTGGTGCAGGATGAATTGGCAGATAAATTTGGTACAAGCCGTACCCCAATCAGAGAAGCCCTTTCTTGCCTAGCACAAGAAGGTTTGGTAAATCTTTCTTCTTATAAAGGGGCATCTGTTGCCAAAATATCCATTGATAATTTGAAAGAGATTTATACAGTTCGCATGGCTCTTGAATCTCATGCGACCTATTTAGCGGCAAAAAATGCAAACGAGGATTTTATTAACAGATTATTTTTACAACTACAGGAAATGGGGGATGCTTTCAAAAAGAAAGATTTCGAGCAGCTGGTAATAACCCATAATGAATTTCATCTTGCGATTTATCGAAATGCAAATAGATCACTCATATATGAATTAATCCTTCGTTATATGGGTCTTTGCAACCCTTTCCAGCGTATATCACTCTACAAGGGGCGGGCTATCAGCGATCCTATTATTGATCACCATGACATTATTCAAATATTATCATTTCGGGAAGCAGAATCCGCTGCGATCCTGATGCGGAACCATCTCAGATTAACGATGATTGAAGTACAGTCATTTCTCAAGGAGGAGCAAAACAAAAGCCTGAGATAAGTGATAATTATGGAAAGATTTCATTATTTTCAAAATAAATAAGAGGATACTAAAGATTCTTCAGAACCTATAGACTATCAATGGGGGAAATTGTACTGGTTTCAACATACAACCAAATTGATGGCCATGGTGTTGCTTATAATTGAACGCTTGTTATTTCTTATGGATATCACTATTTTTAGTGGATACCACTTTACTAGAAACTATAAATATGTATTGAAACCAAGTCCTAATTTCATTGCATACTGATATTTCTAATTGACTTTGACGGTAAACACCTCCAACAAGCTGGATGCAAACAATGACAAATAGTTATGTTGTGTGTACTCCTCAGAGATAAGTAAGTCCGGAGAAGCGGATAAAAAATCTCTGGAAGAAAACCTATTGACTTTGTTGTGCGAATTTCCTATAATGTAGGTAACTGGTTGCGCAACCAGTTGCGCAACCAGTTGCGCGCACCTCCCTTAACTACATTCAGCAGATATTCATTTTTCCATAAATCCATTTTTCCCTTAAAGGTTACGCTATGACTCAAACGACGATTAAAGATGTTGCAGTCCGGGCTGGAGTTTCAAAAACGACTGTTTCTCATGTTATCAATAAGACACGCTTTGTAGAAGAGGAAACCCGCCAAAAAGTATTGCTTGCCATTGATGAACTCCAGTTCCGGGTGAACACCGCAGCTCGAAGCTTGACAACGAAACGAACTGAGACACTTGGTATTGTCATCTCTGATTCGTCCAATCATTTTTTTGGAGAACTTCTTCGAAGCATCGATGAAGTAATTCGTCCTCAAAATTATTCGCTCATTATCTGTAATACAAATGAAATCCTTGAGCATGAAGCTCATTACCTTAATCTACTCTTGAATCAAAGAGTGGACGGTATCATTGCGGCAGCAACAAGCCAGCCTTGGATCGAGCTAGCAAAAGCTAAAGTACAACATACACCAATCGTTTTTGTTGACCGAGCTTATGATAATTTTGATGGTTTTTATGTTGGTGTAGATAATCAAGCTGGTGCGTATATGGGTACTCAACACTTGATCCAATGTGGCTATCGAAAAATTGGCATTTTGGCCGGTTTAGAGCGCTTATCCACAATGCGGCAGAGACTAAACGGATATTGTCAGGCGTTACAGGAGTCTGACATTGAGGTCAACCATGAATGGATTATTCCATCTCAACTAAGTATTGATGGAGGCCAACAAGCAATGAGGGCACTCTGCAGCTTGGAGAATAAACCTGATGCATTATTTATAAACAACAACATTTTAGCATTAGGTGCTTTATTGGAGATGACAGAGCTCAATTTAGAATGCGTAAACGACCTGGGAATTGTCGCTTTTGATGACCACCCCTGGGCGGCAGTTTCAAACCCTCCACTCACGGTCGTGAGGCAGCCTACTCAAAAAATTGGCCAGTACTCTGCTGAGATGATTATGGCGCTCATCAATAATCAGCCTGTACCAGAAAAGCAAGTTATTTTATCTTGTGAATTGGTCGAACGCCAGTCCTGCCAACCTCTACACGCCAAAAAGAGTTCTCATTCAGTTTGAAGGAATTATGGAATATACAAAGTACGAACGTGTATTAACTGCACTACAACACAAAGAACCTGATCGGGTACCATTCGATATGGGTGCGACAGCTGTCACTGCCATTAATGTGAATGCCCTGCGGAATCTAAAAAGATATATGGGTATTCCGGGCGAAGTCACGCTTTGGGATAAGATCACCCAGGTAGCATTGACCGATAAAGAAACAGCCGACCGGTTGCAAGTTGATGTTGGCAAGGTTGGACCTAATGCCCCATCTGACCCCAACTTTGCGGCTGACCTTGGTGCGGTTGGCGATCACTACCGGCTGATCGACGAATGGGGCATCGGGTGGCAGATGCCAATAGTTGGTGGGCATTACTATGATCTTTACCACCACCCATTATCAAATGCAGAAACGGTTAAGGATGTAGAAGACTTCTCCTGGCCAGACCCATTGGATACAGCCCGTTTTATCGGGATGCAGGCCGCAGCTGACAGAGTAGTACTTGAAGAGAAGAAATTCTTCATTTTGGAACGAATGAGCTCCGGCATGTGGGAGCACGCCATGTGGATGACAGGATACGAGAAGTTCTTCACAGCGATGATTAATAACAAGAAGTTAGTCCATGCCATCATGAGCAAGATATTGGAGATCAAGATGGCTTATTGGGAAAAAGCTCTTTCGATGGTGGGCGACTACCCGGTTGTGGTTTCGGAGGCAGATGATCTGGGTCAGCAGACAGGCCTGCTGATTTCACTAGGTATGTATAAGGAGCTCATTTGGCCTTATCATAAACAACTTTTCGAGTTTGTGAAGCGCAAGTCCAAAGGTAAAGCCTACATTTTCTTCCACAACGATGGCGCTATCTATGAAACCATTCCACTGCTTATTGAAGCGGGTATCGATATCCTGAACCCATGGCAGGTGAGCTGTAAGGGTATGGACGATACTGCCAAATTCAAACGTGAATTCGGTAAGGATCTTACTATTTGGGGTGGGAGTTGTGATTCCCAAAGAATATTGCCTTATGGTACTCCTCAAGAGGTCAGAGACGAAACCCGGCGCCGAATTGAGGACCTAGCTCCCGGAGGAGGATTTGTTTTTGCTCCCATCCATGTGATCCAAGGTCATGTACCACCAGAGAACATTGTAGCCTGGTTAGAAACGCTTCAAGAATATGGTAAGTATTAGGCTGAGGAGGATTTGATGAAACAAGAATTTTACGTAGAGAACAGGCAAAAATTAGCTATGAGACTAAAAGATGGGGACATAATGCTGTTTTTCAGTGGCGAAAGTGTGCGCAAGACAGCAGATGAAAATTTCCCATTTTTCACAAATCGAAATTTCCTTTATCTAACTGGTGTTAAACAGGAACAATCTGCATTGATACTGCAAAATAAAGGTGGTTACGTTAGCGAGCGATTGTTTGCACTGAAACCAGATATTGAGCTTGAGAAATGGACTGGGAAACGCTTCACCGAGCAAGAGCTCAACGAATTCAGTGGTATTGAACAAATTGAAGACATTACCAATCTTAACAAAACGTTGGAAGCATTGCTCACTTCTCCACAAGTGCATACTCTTTGGCTTTGCCTAGACTTTTTCACGCCACTACGTTCTTTTGATATCGAACGTGAATTTGCGAAAGGCATACGCAACAGACATCCACATATATTGATTAAGAATAGTTACCCACTTGTCTGTGCAATGCGCAAGATTAAGACACCAGACGAAATAGATGCGATCCGAAAAGGGATGCAGATTACCGAGGCGGGGATTCGCCGGATGATGCATGTTGCCAAACCCGGCATGAAGGAATA
>JACZIY010000689.1 GCA_014860845.1 Anaerolineaceae bacterium | reverse complement strand
CTATATATCTGAAGATGGTTACCAGGCTTTGGCAATGGTTTTAGAACAATATACCCCTGAACAGGTCATCGAAACAATCGCTCAATCTGGATTACGAGGTCGTGGTGGTGCAGGTTTCCCAACCGCAAAAAAATGGGAACTGACCAGAAATAATCCGGGAACCCAAAAATTCATTATTTGTAATGCTGATGAGGGTGACCCAGGTGCATTTATGAACCGGCGAGTTCTTGAAGGCGACCCGCATTCCGTTTTAGAAGGTATGGCGATAGCTGCCTTCGCAATTGGTGCAGAGCAAGGTTATGTTTACTGCCGGGCAGAATACCCAATTGCTGTTAGAACTCTCATTAAAGCAATCCAGCAAGCACAGGATTATGGCATCCTGGGAAAAAATATTTTTGGAAGCGATTTTTCCTTCAATATTGAATTAAGAATGGGTGCAGGAGCGTTTGTTTGTGGTGAAGAAACCGCTTTAATAGCTTCAATTGAAGGAAAACGCGGTGAACCCCGTCCCCGTCCTCCTTTCCCGGCAGTTTCAGGGCTTTGGGGAAAACCAACCAGTATCAACAATGTAGAAACATTTGCAAATATTCCTCAAATCATTATTACAGGTCCAGAATGGTTTGCCAGTATGGGCACAGAAAAAAGCAAGGGCACAAAAACTTTTGCTCTGGCTGGTGATGTTAACCATACCGGTTTAATCGAAGTGCCTTTAGGTATCACATTGAGAGAAATTGTTTATGATGTGGGCGAAGGAATTAAGAAAAACAAAGGATTGAAAGCTATTCAAACGGGTGGACCAATGGGGGGATGCATACCCGCCAGCATGATCGATTTACAGGTGGACTATGAATCATTAACTGCCGCAGGTTCCATGATGGGATCTGGCGGCATGATTGTCATGGATGAAGATACCTGTATGGTTGATATCGCTCGTTTCTTCATGGAATTCAATCAGGAAGAAAGTTGTGGAAAATGTACACCCTGCCGTGTTGGCACATATAGTATGTTGCAGATTCTAAATCGCATCTGTCAGGGTGAAGGTGTTGAAGGTGACATTGAAGAACTTGAACGATTGAGCAAGGTAACCAGAGTACATAGTCTTTGTGGTCTTGGGCAGGGAGCGCCAAATCCAGTCATCAGTACCATCAAACATTTCAGAGCTGAGTATGAAGCACATATTTATGAAAAACGTTGCCCAGCAAAAGTGTGCCGCGCTTTAATACGTTATGAAATCAACAAGAACAATTGCACAGGTTGCACTTTTTGCGCAAAAAATTGCCCGGTTGGTGCCATCACCGGTGAACGCAGGAAACCACATGAGATTGATCAGGAAATCTGTATTCAATGTGGAATTTGTTTTCAAACCTGTAACTTCAATGCAATCGAAATATTACCTGGAAAAGCTCAATTGGTAGGAGAACATTCATGATTACGATCACTATCAACGGCAAACAATATGACGTTCCAGAAGGGAAAACACTTTTACGCGTTGCACAGGATCTCGGAATTACCATTCCAAGTCTTTGTGACCATCCGGATTTGACACCTCATGGAGGTTGTCGGTTATGTGATGTTGAAGTTAAAGGCCTTCGCAATCCGATTGCTGCTTGTACCCTTCCGGTTTCAGCCAATATGGAAGTCATGACGGAAACAGATGATTTGAAAGATGCCAGAAAAACGATTCTCGAACTGATGTTGGTGAATTACCATGGTCCTTTGTCAGTTGAGAATGGCAAACCAAATTATTTCCTCAAGTGGTGTCACCAATATCAAGTTGATGTTCAGAAGAAAATGCGGAAAGAACCGAAGTATACAACGGATAGTGATCCAAACCCATTTATTCGGGTGGATCTCAATCAATGTATTCTATGTACCCGTTGTATTCGGGCATGCGCAGAAATTCAAGGACGTTTTGTGTGGGGAATGGCGAACCGCGGCATTGAAAATCAAATCATTGCGGGGTCAGGTGTACCCTTATTACAGGCCAGATGTGAATCATGTGGTGCCTGTGTGGATTATTGTCCTACCGGCGCGCTCAGTCATAAACCATCATTTGGAATAGGTAGTTTAGAAAAGAAAGTCCAAACCACCTGTTCCTATTGTGGAGTTGGTTGCAATTTTGATTTAAATATTAAAAACGATCAGGTAATAAAAATTACACCCAATCCAAGTGCGCCTGTAAACGGGAACCATTTGTGTGTAAAAGGCAGGTATGGATATAAATTTATCGATCATCCTGATCGACTCAAACAACCTATGGTCAGAGAATATTTATTACAAGAGGGTCAGAAAAATCCACAGGAAATCGGTCCCTGGGTTGAAGTTGATTGGGAAACCGCATTAAACATTGTTGCAAAAAAACTCATCCAAATTAAAAAGGAATCAGGACCTGATTCCATTGGATTATTGACCTCCGCCAAGTGTACCAATGAAGAAAATTACCTGATGAATAAACTCTCCCGCCAGGTCATTGGAACCCATAATATCGATCATTGTGCCAGACTCTGTCATTCCTCCACTGTAGCAGGTCTGGCGATGAGTTTTGGCTCCGGTGCTATGTCGAATACGGTTCAGGATATTGTCGATCATTCAGAATCTATTTTTATCATTGGGTCAAACACAACAGAACAACACCCCGTTATTGGTTCAAAAATTCGGCAGACAATCATTAGAAGAAAAGTGAAATTAATCGTTGCAGACCCAAGAAAAATTGATATTGCTGAGTTTTCAAGCATTTATCTGCGTCACACGGCAGGTACAGACGTCGCGCTAATTAATGGCTTGATGCATATTATCCTTAAAAATAATTGGCAGGATCAAAATTATATTGATGAACGTTGTGAAAATTTTGAAGAGTTTAAAGCGACTTTAGAGGGATACACACCTGAAATTGTTTCATCCATCACAGGAATTTCCGTGGATGAGTTAGTCAAAACTGCTGAAATGATGGCAACTCATAAACCCATGGCTGTTTTCTGGGCGATGGGGATTACCCAACACTCAACCGGTGTTTTGAATGTACTGACTTTAGCAAATCTTCAGATGCTTTTGGGTAATATGGGGGTTCAAGGTGGTGGGGTCAATCCATTACGTGGACAGAATAATGTTCAGGGAGCTTGTGACATGGGGGGCCTTCCCAATGTTTTCCCCGGATATCAATCAGTTACCAATCATGAGATTATTGATAAATTTAATCTTGCCTGGCAGACAAAATTATCATCTGGAGAACCTGACAATAAGCTTTCAACTAAACCTGGATTGACCTCAACAGAAATGATTCCTTTGGCCGGTGAAGGAAAGATTCGAGCACTCTACATCATGGGCGAAAATCCGATAGCAACCGACCCGGATGTCAATCATACACGTCAATGTCTCCAGGCATGTGATTTTATTGTTTTACAGGAAATTTTTCCTTCTGAAACCTCTGGATTTGCAGATGTCCTTCTCCCAGGTGTATCATTTGCTGAAAAAGATGGCACTTTTACCAATACAGAACGGCG
>JACZIY010000688.1 GCA_014860845.1 Anaerolineaceae bacterium | reverse complement strand
GGACATAATCTTTTGAAAGCCCGGTGAAGTGGGCCAGCTTTGTAGCGATTTCCTCTTTATCCTCAGGAGTGATTTTGCTTCCCTTGTGCAAGGCTAATAGATACTCACCGCTGGCAAATTCTTCGACTTGATCCAGGGTTTGGCGGAGATTTTCTTGGAGAGTGGGTGCTAATTTTTTATGGAACCAGGCAGTGGCAGAATATGTGGGCAGGAAAAGAATATGGGGTAGGTCATTACCTGGGTCAAAACGGGCGGTGCCAAAGTTAAGGATCGAAGAGATCAGCATGAGACCATTGAAGTACATCCCGTGCCGGTCCTGGATGTAGGTTGACAACCCTGCAGCACGTGTAGTGCCATAACTTTCGCCAATCAGGAATTTGGGAGAGATCCAGCGCTTGGTACGAGTGACATACTGATGAATGAAATCGCCCACGCTTTCGATATCTTCTTTCACACCATGGAATTGTTCCGCTTTTTCGCCAGGTACCGAACGGCTGTAACCGGTACTTACCGGGTCAATGAATACCAGGTCGGTTTTATCCAGGAGTGTATATTCATTTTTAATCAGTTTATAGGGTGGGGGAAACGGGAAACCATTTTCATCGGTCTTGACGCGCTTTGGGCCGAGTAAACCCAGGTGCATCCAAACAGAGGAAGATCCGGGACCTCCATTGAACGAAAAGGTGATCGGCCGCTTGGATGGCTCGTCGACATCGTCCAGCGTGTAAGCGATATAGAAGACGGAGGCTTTGGGTTCCACACCCTTTTCTTCATCCTCTTTTTTTAAGATGATCGTTCCAGCTGTGACCGTATACTTGAGCTCCTTGCCACCAACTTTGACGGTATGTTTGGTTATTGTGGTTTTCTCTTCCGGTGTTACAGGTTTGCTGTCCTTATCTTCCTGCGTATCGCTTGCTTTCTTTTCCATTGTGTTCCTCCTGCAACTGGTAACTGGACCGGTAAATTCGTTAAGGATTGTACTCTAAAAAAAGATGATGGGGTTGCCATCATCTTTTTTTATTTATGTACGTTAGTTATTCGCCGCCGCCAGAGCTGCCTCAATTTGCTGCTGGAAGAAACTGAACTCCTTGTTCCCAGTAATGGCAAGCTCTCCATTGATCAGAAAACTGGGAGTGCCGGTTATCCCGGCAGCCGATCCATCATTCAGATCAGCAGTAATCATATCCACAAAGGTTGCGCTGCTCATGCATTGCTTATACGCGCCGGCGTCGAGGCTGAGCATATCAGCCATTGTTGATAGTATTTTCTGTGAGTATCCGATATTGCTGAAATTTGCGAAGATCGTGCTCTTCATTTCCCAGAATTTGCCTTGTTCTCCAGCGCAGTAGGCTGCCTGAGCAGCTATTCCAGCTTCACCGAGCGGGTCTGCAAATGATCGAGAGATGAGATATACCTGGCCTGTGTATACGTAGGTTTCTATGAGTGGTTTCAATGAACCGGTGGAAAAATCGCGGCAATGGCTGCACATGAAACTTGAAAATTCCTCAATTACAACTGGGGCATTGGGATTCCCGATGGCATTACCATCTGTCATCTTGTACTCGAATTGCGGGCGTTCAGCCAATTTTGGCTTCGAGATCCCGATAAGTACAAATCCAGTGACGATGATCAGCAATCCGAGGATTATGATCCCAATGGATTGCATTTGTTTTTTTCGTTTTGCCTGAGTAATCCTCTCTTTTCGGGTTAGCTTTTGTTCAGTCATATTCGTTGCTCCTTTCCCAAGGTAGTTATTAATAAATTATGCATCTGTGGAAAAATAAACGAATTTTAAATTAATCTCGCTTTTACTTTTTTCACAGGGGGAAATTATACTAGATACTGTACTGATAGACAGGGTAAGCTTCAGGAGTCTTACGGAAGCCTGCTTTGGTATACAGACCTATGGATCGGTGGTTAGTGTCATGGGTATTGACGGAGATTCTGAACGAGGTCGATCCTATGAATTGAGATTGCAAGTGTTTGAGTAAGCCTGTTCCAACGCCAAGGCGTTGCTTATCCGGGCGGACAGCCAGACGTCCGAGATGAGCACCATATTGAGTGGCAGTGCTGATCTGATAACCGAGGATGCCAGAATGGTCTAAGGCAACTGTGGCAATGTTTGCCTGGGAGTAAGCCAGTTCGATCAATCCTTTCGAATGCTGCCAAAGGGGGGAGAATGCCAAATGGTCTATGTCGTATATTTCTGACAGGTCAGTTGGCTGCATCTTCCTGATTTGAAATCTTGAGGTGGGTGGTTGGAATTGTCGATCAAAGTTATCCCAGGCAAGGGTAATGATATTGTGTAATTTTTCAAAGCCTGAACTTTCAAGAATGTTTTTGAACCATTTTTGTATTGGAATTGCGGCTAGATATTTAACGTTCTGGTTGGCTAATTGAGATCTAACCTCGGGCCAAAGCATTTCCCATGCAGAAACCGGCGCTAATCCTGATCCGGAAACAAAAACACGCACCCAGGCGATCTCTGGCAGGTCGGGGGCGCATGCCAAGGAAGCAACAAGCCTGTCATGTGATTCGATTACCAGAAAGGGAGGGTGCCCTATCCATTCGAGAGGAGATCGCCAATCGAGATGGCGGTGGACATAAGTGCTGAAATGAATTAGGCTGGCCAGTTGGGTGCGGTCGGAATGCTCTACCGGCCTGATTTCAGATTTCTCTGCAATGTTCATTTTCCGATGGACGGGTCATCTTCCTAATAGTTTGAAAGGGATCTTTAAAAGCGCTTTTAGAAATCGATCTTTGAGTGATAATTGGGATTGGCTTTCCAGGCTTTGCTGCATTGAAAAAATGCTTTCCAATTGCTTTCCCTGGCGGATATGGAGGGCGGATAAGGATTTCAGGACAGTGCTGCGATATTCTTTTTCTCCACAATCACCGAAAAGTTCAGCAGACCTTTTGTACGCTTCCTCAGCCTCAGGGAATTTCTTCAATGCTTCGAGGGCGGTTCCCTGGTTTCCCAAGGTCATGGCTTGTTTGAGTGTATCCCCGGCTTGCTCGAAAGTTTCTTCAGTACCCTGAACGATCTCAAGAGCTTTTTCCTTCTGACCATCCTGGCTATAAGCTACAGAGAGATTGTTAGCCATCTCTGCAGCGGCCAGGGCATCTTCCTGGGTGAGATAATATTTGTGCGCCGCTTTGAATCCATCGATGGCGAGTTTATATTCGCCATTCTGAAATTGGGCCTTGGCTTGATTAATGATCTGGTCGATATTCTCCATATGAAATCTCTCTGCTAGCCTAGATAGTGATCTCTAATAG
>JACZIY010000687.1 GCA_014860845.1 Anaerolineaceae bacterium | reverse complement strand
CATAAATACTGCGGGTTGACCAATCATCTTAAATTGCATCAAATCCACCAGGCTCCAGTTCCCATATTTCATGATATTGATTATTTCGCCGATTTCATTAATCGACTGAACATCTCCGAATACAAATACAATCTCAGGATTTGATTCCAATAATTCAATCGCCTCTGAAACCACTCCATCCAAATACAGGTCATCCGAATTTAACCATCCAATATATTTTCCACCAGCATGCATCAATCCTTTGTTGAAGGCATCAGCCTGACCATTGTCTTTTTCAGATACCCACCAGGCTAACCGATTCGCATATTTCTTAATTATGTCCTGGCTACCATCCGTAGAATTACCATCCACAATGATATATTCGAGATTGGGATAATCCTGATTCAGAACGGACACCATCGCCTTTTCCAGATAATCTGATTGATTATATGATGGGGTAATAATGGAAATGAGTGGTTTATTCATGATTTTTTTTAGTTAGATCACAAGAAGTTTTTTCTGAGGATTGCCCTTAAAAAAGATTGTTAAAATCAACTTTTTCGAAAATGGTTAATTTACCGCCAATGGTTGCATCCAGCACTTTCCGACCATCTTTTTCAAATGCTTCTTTTGCCATTCGGTACCCCACTTCTGACATTTCTAAATCAGGTAACTGCCATCGAAACCCTTTTCCAAAGTATCCCGGGTGAAAATGGTTGGGATCATCGCCCTGGGAGATAATCGTCGTATTCGCTTTACCTTTGGTTTCGAAATTATGGTCAACACCGATTAATATTACTTCGCTAAATCCCATATAATACGCAATTTGTAGTGCTACATAAGTGACTGTAGCACTTTCCCATAATCGATTTCGGATATCCTTTGCAAATTTCGGTTCAGTGTAGGTTGTATATAGGAAGAACAAATTCTCTTGCTGCGTTAGCCACTGCTTACCGGCTCGCCAGGAAACAAATCGAGGAATTTTTAAATCCAGAATTTCATTTGCACATTGTTCAATAACCAGATCGTTGACTGATACGTAATAACTGGTTTCAAAGCCCAAATCATCGAAGGCAAGATAAATTCGATTCATTCCAATTGTATATTTATTTTTTAATTTTGTAAGATCCGTTTGTTTCAGACTGGGACCATTCCCCAATATGAAACATCGTTTTCCTTGATGAATATTGTGGAACTGTTCGAGACCCTTGCGAGATGTGACCCGCCAGGAATGAAAAAAGGCTTCTGGAATCTCATTGCTTCGTTTGAAAAAATCTAATGAATCTCTTACGGCATTTAACACTGGCACCGGAAGTATCTTTTTGATCTGATCTTTCATTATTACTCCGTACTCAGCTTCGCTGTCGCTCCACCATCTACAACAATGGACTGTCCAGTCATGAAGGAGGACTGCTCGTCATCAGCCAAAAAATAAATCGCATGCGCAATCTCGGAAGGCATACCAATGCGGCCATTGACTGTCCGTTTTGCCAAATTTTCCAGGCGTATCTGATCCAGGTGAGCTGAAAGCATAGGGGTATCTACAGCACCTGGAAGAATGGCATTTACCCGGATATTATCCTGCGCAAACTCAATTGCCATGGATCGTGTCAGTGCAAGCAATCCCCCTTTACTGGCTGCATAACTACCCACACCAGAAGATGTCGCAATTGCGTGCACAGAAGAGACATTTACGATGGCTCCCCCACCCTTATTTTTTAATAAAGGATAAGCCAATTTTGCCCCTAAAAATACTGACCTTAAATTTGATGCCATGACTGCATCCCATTCTTCTACTGTCGTTTCCAGTAGCGGCTTTACTACCTGAAGAGCAGCATTATTGATCACCGCATCCAGGGAGACCGTAAAATTCCTGACAGAGGAATAAATCTCCTCAAGCTGGGTTGGATCAGATATATCAGCCTGAATAAATAATCCATTGCCTGGAAATGATTGACCAAATTCATTTCGATCAACACCAATAACGATCCAATCTTTTTCATTAAATAAATCGACGGTCGCCCGGCCCATTCCACCTGCCGCGCCTGTAATTAACATCACTCTCGGATTATTATTCATGATTTCCTGCCATTAATTGGTTTTAAAATTGTCTAAGCCTGTTGGTTCAATCCCTAATCCAATCAAAAGATTTTTGATGGTGTTCCAGTGTACTCTTTCCCATGCTTGAGGACTCGAGTTTGAATTGTGTGGTGCCAGCATCACATTGTTCATACATAATAATGGTGAATCGAGTGGTATTGGTTCAATTTCAAAGACATCCAGCGCTGCACCAGCCAGTTGCCCCGTTTGCAGTTTTACAACTAAAGCTTCTTCATCGACAATTGGCCCTCTTGCAGTATTGATTAAAACAGCGTCTTTTTTTACATAAGAAAGTGTATTTTGATTAATGAGATGGATGCTGGTTGGATTTAAATCACAGTTAACACTAATGAAATCAGATTGTCTCATTAATTCTTCGAGTGACACCATTGACAATCCCTGTTCGAGTATAAAATCGGGTTCAATGTCACGGATATCATTGCCCAGAAGTTTCATTCCAAAGACTTTTGCACGCCGCACAACTGCTTTCCCAACATTGCCAACCCCGATGACACCGAGGGTACATTCACTCAATGATCTTCCTGGAATTTTATCCCACTCACCTGATTTTATCGCTGCATCCATCCAGGGTAAGCACCGGGCAAAAGCCAGAATATATCCAATAACACTGTCAGAAACCGGTAAGGTGAAGGCATTTGGTGTATTGCCAACCATTACCCCAACTGAATTAGCATAAGATTTATCAATCGAATCAATACCAGTCCCCCATTTGGAAATCACTTTCAGGCGCGGGAGGCAAGCATCAATAACCTGTTTTGTGAACCTATCATCTCCACAAATGGATCCATCAATTTGTCCTGCAAATTTCAGGATCTCCTCTTCCGACAATCTCTCGTGCACTTCAGGAACTATCACATCTATCCCGTAAGATTCCAGAACAGGAATAAACCTTTCTTTAAATGGAATCATATATGGTGCAGACAATAAAACTGTTGGTTTCATAGTTCTCCCAGGAAGTTGGTATCGATATGGATTATACCAAATCGCTTTTTGATTGATGAGAGATCATCAAATCAGCTAATAGAAAATCGAGTTCCTCATCAATGTCAAATGCTTCGGAGCGATCAACTTCAAACATCAATGGTCTTTCACCAATGCGATTCCGGAGTTCCAGCAAAGTTTTTCTCTGAAAAAGGTAAATGCAGGAGTTTTCTTCATATATTGGCGGAAGATCCTGGGTTCGTAACAAAATGGATGGATTATGATTGATTGGCCTGGTCAATTGATCCCAAATTCTTGTTTGAATTTTTGTTACAGAAAAAAGGGAATCATATGCAGGCATATGATTACATAAATGATTAATGGCCATAGAGATAGTTTCTGGCCTTAGAAGTGGGTTGGTGCTATGAGTTTGCAAATATAGATCAGCATCAATTTTATCTGTATCATGTAATAGGATTTCATTCATCGGGATTGTATCTGCCCGCAAATGCTCTGGTCTGTTGATAATCTTTACGGATGGAAAGTAAATTTTTAGCCCCTCAATAATTTTTTCGCTATCCGTGTCAACTACAATCTGGTCAATTTCCGGTACTTCAATAAGACTGGATAATATATATTGGTATAAAGGTTTTCCAGCTATCAATCTAAAATTTTTTTCCGGAACTCTAACCGAATGATGACGCATTGGAACCAGCGCTGCAATCTTCATTTTTTTATTCATCTTTCATCCTTTCCAGTCAATTCCTGATAATGAATCGGTTTGATTTCACGTTCTATTTTTTTGATCTGATGACCGTTTCTGGGATAGTAAAAAGTCTGTTTTAATTGCCATGTCAATGGTCCAGATTGGCGATATCCCAGGTAGGTGCCAAAAAACTGGTTCCAGCGAAAACCCAACACCCTCTTCCAGACCTTCTTAATTATTTTATCCCTTCTGGCAATTTTCAGGTCATTTTTTACATTCGAAAAGAATGCTGATAATAGATCAAAAATGCCAAATTGTTCTTGAGGATAAATCAGTTTAAACGCCATGCCTTCCCGGCGATATCGATTGGAAATTCCACGCCAGGATTCATTATGAACATGGATAATTTCTGCTTCAGCCACATATGCAATGCGATAGCCCTGTTCGTGAGCCCAGCGTGCCCAGGCTAAATCTTCCAGACCAGGCAGGGTCTCATTATAAGCATTTTGTTCCCATATTTTTTTTCGAATGGCTGCACTAGCATTATTACAGAATGGATGATCCTGATTATGGGTTGATGAATCAGGAAACCAATGTTCAAAAATTCTATGTTCGGAAAATTGAGTTGTTTCCATACCGCGTTGTTTACCATAACTGATGGCAACTTTTTCATCTTCAAAAGGTTCCAGAAGTCGTTCCAACCAATCCGGATAAACAGGGTAAATATGTGCACTGGCAATTACAACAAAATCAGCAATTGCATGAGAGATTCCAAGATTAAGTGATCTTCCAAATGTAAAATCCTGAGGTTGGATATTAACAATTTGAACTCCGAATTCTGTGGCAATCTCAATTGTGCGGTCAGATGAACCAGAATCAACCAGAATGACTTGCACATCCTGAATACTTTGATGGCGAATTCCATCCAATAATCTGGTAATATGTTTTTCTTCGTTGAAAGCGCGAATGACAATAGAACAGGTGGGTTTCATCTTTCCAATTCGAAAGCAGTTTCTTTCAAAATCCCTTCTGAAATTATTCGTAAAGGCTCAGAATTTTCAGGCAAAAGATCTTGCCAATTAAAATCTTTTAATTGAACATACCCTTTCCATACTCGATCCTCTTCTAAATATTGATCAAATGGCAATGATACCCGAAACAACTGTGTATACATGAATTTTCTTGTATTTTCAATAAATTGTTCAGGCAATTTCACTTCCGGGGCTGCTAAGAATTCCTCAAATGTGCGAATATATTCATTGCGTGTTTTTGGAAAATAAACAGTCTCGATCTGTGTAAAACGTGATTTACCAGCGCATAAAACAGGGACACCTAACAAAGTCGCTTCCAGGCCTATTGTCGAGTTGTAAATCATCACAAATTTGGATTTTTGAATTAATTCATAAGAGCTGAAATATTCGGTTGCATCAACAAAAACAACATTTTCCAACGCATCTACCCGGTTTAATTTTGCCCAATCAGCTACAGATTCACGACTCGCTTTTCCTGGTCTGGCTTCATCAGGATGCGCGCGTATGACAAATAATGTATCCGGGTTTTTTTGTATAATGGTCAAAACCTGGTCCAGCCAATCAAACATATGCTCAAAAATCACATTCGCATGTGATTGGCTTGTATCAAAAATTACGTTTGTAAATATAGGAACTATTTGTTTAAACTTAGAAGTTAACTTAATGAAAGAATCACTTAAGGTTCGCATGGTAGGCCAGAATCGCACACCTGCCATCGTGAAATTGCCCTGAAATCTTTGTTCAAGATATTGATCCAGGATATTATTCTGATTCTCATTGAGGAAAAATTTCTCTGCAATTTTAATCGGATAGGCTGTTGCCTGGTCAAAAGAAAAGTAAGCACTGAATGGTTGCAGACCAACTTCATGCGTGACAACAGGAATATTATTTTTTTGAGCGATCCATCTAACAGTCGCTTCAGGAAAAGACATGCCATTAAATACGATTACTTTTTGTGGTTTTTCTTTCTCTAATAACCTGTAGAATTGAGCAGCAATACTTTCTGCGGCAAGAATGTAATTTCTGAATAATGTTCTTGTTTCTTCGTTATCTGGTAGATGGTAGCAGCGTAAAACCCAGCGAATTCCAGGTAACACCAACTTACCGAAAGGAATTTCACTATATTCAAACTCAGATAATTGTTGAATAGCTAAGTCAGAAATTTGTTTTTTAATTTCTGATGAAGAAAGGTTCCTGAACCAGGTAATTTCGGAATATCTATACAATCTCTTCGATTGTCTGATGCAAATTGAGCAGGGAGGGTTATCTAACGGTTGGTTAAGAATGCTCCCCAACATGCAATGATCCATTCCGGCATCACAAACAAATTGAATAACAGGAACTCCCTGTAATTGAAGACTCCATTTCGAGATCAAAGCAAAGCCAGCGTTTAAACTCATCCCTTGTAGCCGGGTTGACACACCCATAAATACCACCGGTTGTTGGTTGGTTAATTTTGATTGCTTTTTTATTTCTTCTGCGAGTTTTGCCAAACGATGATCATTTGCATTATGAATCCATCGTTGTCGAACACCAGCTTTGATCTGCTTAAACTTTTGAATCATCAGAAGGAAGTAACCCTGCGCAATTTCTGTAAGGATGATTTTTCACTATCGTACACTTTTTTGACTCCATCCCCCAGGGATTGCTCGGTTACTCGAATATATTTGACCAGTTTTTCCATTCCTTGTGGCTCTACAGAAGCAGCCTGATCAGAGCCCCACATCGCTCTATCCAATGTTATATGACGTTCTACCAGACAGGCTCCTAAAGCAACAGCCACAGCGGAAGGTACCAAACCAACTTCATGCCCTGAGTATCCTATTGGGCAATCGAATTCATCTTGTAAAGTTTCAATCATCCTTAAATTTAACTCATCCGGAGGGCATGGGTAAGCGCTGGTTGTATGGGTAATGACCAGATTCTCACTCCCAATTTCCTGGATAGCATTTCGAATCTGATCCATTGTGGACATACCAGTTGATAAAATAATCGGCCGGCCAGTTGCTCTAAGTTTTTTTAGTAAAGGCAGATCTGTCATGGAAGCAGAAGGTACTTTGTAGCAAGCCGGAGAGAATTGCTCCATAAAATCAACAGAAGGCTCATCCCAGACGGATACAAACCAGGTAATTCCCAATTCTTTACATAATTTATCGATTTCACGATAATCCTGTTCACCAAATTCAACCTTATAACGGTAATCCAGATAGCTGATATAACCCCAAGGGGTATCACGCATTTGGGACTGTTGTTCTTTTGGTACACAAATTTCAGGGGTTCTTTTTTGGAATTTGACTGCATCTAATCCTGCCAGATATGCTTCTTTTATTAATTTTTTGGCAATTTGTAAATCACCATTATGATTGATCCCTATTTCTCCAATAATATAAACTGGATAACCTCCACCAACCATTTTATTATCGATTTGTATCGCTTTTGTCATTTTTACTCCTTTGCTCATTATCTTCTGGATTGTAACAACAAGTCACAAACCTCACGTACAGCTCCCTGTCCTCCATTGTGACGCAACACAATATCTGCCTGCCTTAAGGCTACTGCATGCGCATCGGCAACTGCTAATGCACATCCTACTTCAAGAAAACAGGGCAAGTCATTGATGTCATTACCAACATAAATAACATGTTCGGGATTGATCTTATGATCCATTAAATATTCTTTTAGAACGCTTGACTTATCCTCAACACCTTGAATAACAGGCAAATTTAATTTTTTGCAGCGCACCTCGACAACTGGATTTTTTTCAGAGGACAGGACAATCATTTTATAACCAGCTTTTTGTAACAGATTCACACCCATTCCATCCCTGCGATTGGCTGCTACCATTTCGATGCCGTCCTGATTTACATAGACTCGGTCATCCGTCATAACCCCGTCAAAATCAAAAACAACCAGCTCAACGATTTCCGGGATTGGTCTTCTTTTATTCCCAGGCACAACCATATCCAAACCACCATACCAGACCAACCATTCTGCTCTTTGCCAATCGGATGGTTTATCAATATCCACGGTAAAATCCGGATTTATATGGATGGGTTTAATTTTACTTCCAGACATCGATCTTTTTTCAAGAATCACATCTGTTCGAATCACATCAATATGGCCTGTTTGCCAATATGTATCCGGTAATGCTTGTCGCGCAGAATTATATGGTTCATCGATGCCTTCGATACTTAACAAACCAGTCATCAACCTACTGACCGGATCAATTCTCCACATTTTGTAAGGGTTTTGTCCAGATGGAACCACACCACGAACAGAATCGAGAGCAGGATCACTTAACATAATCTCTATTGCTTCATCAACAAGATTAACCGGTCGAATGGGAGAAGTTGGACGTAATTGAATAACCAAATCAGGATAATAATTCTCAGTTTCGTGAAGAGTTTTGAGAAGATTATCGAAAACAGGAAAATCCAGTGTAGTATCCTGGGCAAATTCTGATGGGCGCAGAAATGGAACTTCTGCCCCATAAGTTCTGGCTACACCAGCGATTTCCTCGTCATCAGTCGAAACGATGGTGCGTGTAACGTATTTAGAGTTCAATGCTGCTTGAATGCTATACGCAATCAGTGGATACCCAGAAAAATTTTTGATATTCTTACGGGGTATTCCCTTTGATCCTCC
>JACZIY010000686.1 GCA_014860845.1 Anaerolineaceae bacterium | reverse complement strand
TTCTGCATTAAATCCCAGAACGATCCAGGTGGATCATGCCTGCCCACCCCCTGCCAGCAAGCTCAATCCTGCCATAAGTTATGATTCTACTGCTACAAAGCTAAGTTGGAGCGTTACCAGTATGGGAGCAGGTTTGGGATCCTTTGAGCTGCAATGGACGACAGTACCAGGCACCTGGGATGTAGCCAATACCATGAGCATTCCTGGCAATCTGCGATCAACCTGGTTTGCAGGACAACCAGGAGGGAATTATGCTTTCCGACTGAGAGCGTTGGATGTCAATGGTCAACCTGAACCCTGGCCAATTGATAACTCATTTGAAACCAGTGTCCTCTTCCCATCCGTTTGTGTAGCTGATCAGTTTGAAGAGGATGATAACTTAAATGAAGTGAAATCGATTATTCCAGGTGTAGCAGAACAGAGAAATCTATGTCCTGTTGGTGACCCCGATTGGTTTAATGTTCAAATTGCAGAAGCAGGAAATTATATGATTCAGGCAGCATCTCTCAACGGCGGTGCAGCGGTTAAGATCATGCTTTATGGAGAAGATGGCGTAACATTGATTTCAAACGCTGAGGCAACCGGTATAGGACAGCATGCAAATATCATATTGCATATTGACAATCCGGGAGGTTATAAAATAAAAATTGAACCTCTGGTCGAAAATCTTATAGGTACCGACGCGGTATATCAAATTCTGGTTGATGACGTTACGCTCACATTTCTACCGTTAGTTGAAAGGTAATCCTTAAATAATAAAATCATATTTGAATTCCCCGAATTGTGTCACTTGATTATCTATTACTCTTCTAAATAAAGCGAATCGACTATTCCTACAATCACAGAATTGACACATCCATCCGGGTTTTCGAGCACCTGACGATTTCCCCCACCTTCGCGGTTAACTAGAACAGTATCACCAATGCCAGCGTGGGTACTATCCAGTGCAATGAAATATCCATCCGGAGTGTCATCTGGAAGAGCCAATGGTTGAACCACCAGTAACCTGCGTTTCTTAAAATCAGGGTGACTGATGGTGGTAACGACTGTCCCTATAACTTTTGCTAAAATCATACTTTCTTTCTATGTGTACTTTATCCATCCAGGTTTCATGGTGAAATCTATCTCGCCATCTGGTCGCACTTCATATTCATCCACAATGCCTACGAGGGAGAGATCTACCGGTACAAATGTGATCTCAGGCATTGCCAAAGCTGCTTCTCTCGCACGTGCTGTTACACAAATGTCACCGGGTCCAGCCTGCACCACATCCACAGCAACCACAAGCCCGCCCTCAGGTTGAAGGGCTTTATCGAGTGGCTGAACGATTAAGAGTTTTAATCCTTCCAAACCTTCATACTTTACTGTGCAAACAACAGTGCCCATGACTTTCGAGAATTTCATCTGATCACTTAACTCCCGTGCTATGAAGGACTCGTTCGATGATCCGATCCAGCAGAGCAGAATCAATTTGATCACCCAATTTCTGTCTTACAGCAGCATGGATACGATTATATAAGTCAATTTGACCAGTAGATTGCTTTCGTTGTGATGGAGATCCTGTCGAATAGGTATGATTTGTTCTTTTTAATGCAACTGATGATAAATACGGGCGTACAGGCACACTGGGATCATTGTTTCCCTGTTTAAGTAAGAGTAGTCCCAGTTCCGTGGCTTTTTCATAAGCAAGTACGGTCAAGAAAACATCATCATTAACTTCCAGTTCTTGAACACCTCTATTAACAAGATCCTCTATATCTTTCTCAGTATAAAATTCTTTGGGCATGGATCTCCATCTTTCCTGGAAACATAAAGTAAGCGTTCATTAAGTGGTTAGGTATACAATACTATGAATAATTCTTGTTTAAACCGAATTATTTCTTGTCAGCAGAACGACCACTAAATGAACCTTTTGTGCTTTGGGGCAGAATTAATTCCAAATCCTGGTGTGGCCTTGGGATGACGTGGACAGAAGCTAATTCTCCAACTCGTTTTGCCGCTGCTGCGCCAGCATCAGTTGCAGCTTTGACAGCGCCTACATCACCACGTACCATGACGGTCACATAACCGCCGCCAATATATTCGGATCCAATGAGAACAACGTTGGCGGCTTTTACCATCGCGTCAGCAGCCTCAATCGCGCCGATCAGACCTTTTGTTTCAACCATTCCTAATGCTATCTGAGCTGTATCAAGAGCCATTTTTATTCCTTTCAAAAATTAAAATGAAATTTAATCAGTTTGAGATTTCTATTTATTCCTGTCGGTAGGTGATCGTTCCACCTACTTCCAGATGGTCGATAATTGCCATGATCACCGCATCCACAGGGGTATCTTTGGTGATGGTTGTCTGCCGGGCACTTGAACCTGCCGCAGTCAATACCAGGTCTCCAATACCGGCATCTAATGTGTCAATAGCAACGTAGGGTTTCCCGTATGCAGCACCGGTTTCATCCGTCTGGCGTACAATCAGCAGTTTTCGCCCAAGCAGTTTTTCGTCTTTAATGGTTGCTACGGTCGTTCCAATCACTCTGGCAATCAACATATTAACTTCTCCGTTCTAATACCCTTTGCTGGGTATGGGGGTCTCTTTTTTGGTTTCTGTAACACTCCCGGTTTGGACAATTTTTACACCAGCCGATGCACCCAAACGGGTGGCACCTGCCTTGACCATATTCTCTGCGTCTTCACGGGTACGCACACCACCCGCTGCTTTTACACCCATGTCAGGTCCAACCGTTCGGCGCATCAACTCAACATCACGTACAGTCGCGCCACTGCTGGCAAATCCTGTAGACGTTTTTACGAAATCAGCTCCCGCTTCCTTTGAAAGCAGACTGGCAATCACCTTCTCTTCATCGGATAACAAAGCCACTTCGATGATTACCTTAACGATGGCACCATGACGGTGGGCAGTTTCTACAATTCCGCGGATATCTCGTGCAACTAATTCAGTATCTCCTGCTTTAAGGGCACCGATATTGATGACCATATCGATCTCGGTGGCTCCGTCTTTAATCACCTGTTCCGTTTCAAATACTTTCACCTCCGGAGGGGTGGCTCCAAGTGGGAATCCCACCACCGAGCAGACTTTAACCTCGGATCCTTTCAAGAGATCGGCACACAATTTAATCCAGGCTGGATTGACACAAACAGAGGCAAATCCATATTTTCGCGCCTCAAAACAAAGTTGGGCGATTTGATCAGGGGTAGCATCCGGTTTAAGTAATGTGTGGTCAATTTTCTTCGCGAGGTTGAGATCATCCGGAATTACGCCCACTGTTGATGCAATGCGTTCTGCCCCAGCAGAGATGACATGTCCAGCATTATCGAAACAGGTTTTTACCCGAACGCCGTCAGCAATTTCTGAAACACAATATGATCCATCCGGGTTATTCTCAATGACATCCTGTTCTGCCATTGCTAAAAGTACTTCCCTGGTAATTATTTCTACTAACGATTCGACCATTTTCTTATCAGGAACCATGTCACC
>JACZIY010000090.1 GCA_014860845.1 Anaerolineaceae bacterium | reverse complement strand
GCGCATACAAATCTCATTCATACACGTCGCCGTCGCGATGACATTGGTGCCGATTAACAGTACACTCAACCGGGTTATGATCAAGGAGCTGGCGCTTTCAGCCACGCTGGTTGCTGTGCTGGCAGTCCTGCCCTACCTCTTTGCCCCCATCCAAGTTGCGATTGGATCCTATGCCGACCGACATCCCATTCTGGGCTATCGACGTTCTCCATACATCCTCCTGGGACTGCTGTTAAATGTCGCTGGACTGGCGATCGCACCCTTTGTGGTGTTTGTGATGCCGGAAAATTTCTGGCTGGGATTATTCCTGAGCATGCTGGTATTTGGCGCCTGGGGCATGGGTTACAACTTCGCAGCTGTATCATACCTTTCGCTGGCTTCCGAAATCTCTGGTGAAAAAGGACGCTCCAAAACCATTGCGGTGATGTTCTTTCTGATGATCATCGGCATCATCCTGACCTCCACCGGGCTTAGCCGATTACTGGAGACTTACTCTCCTGAAATTCTTCAGCGTTCTTTCCTGATCGTTGCCCTGATTGCGTTGGTATTGGGTCTGGTAGGTCTGATCAAACTGGAACCGCGTCAGACACAACCTTCACGCGAAGTTATCAGAGAAGAACGCACGCCCTGGTCAAAAATCATCCATGAGGTAATTGGCAGTTCACAGGCGCGCCTTTTTTTCCTTTATCTGACTGTTTTACTGGCTGCCATCCTTGGGCAGGATATCCTCCTGGAACCTTTTGGGGCTGAGGCTTTTAACCTTCCGGTCAACGTCACTACTCGCATTACTGCCATCTGGGGCACAGCTTTTCTGACATCTCTAATCATTGCCAGTTTTGTGGATCGCTGGATATCAAAAAAACGGATCGCGCAGATCTCTGCCTATATCGCACTGACAGGTTTTCTACTGATCGCCCTCAGTGGTGCCATTATTAATCAGAGTGTCTTCTACCTGGGTGTGGTGATTTTGGGATTTGGTACAGGCTCCAGTACCACCTCGAATCTCTCGCTGATGCTGGATATGACCACTGAAAAAGTGGGTTTGTTTATTGGCGCCTGGGGGGTTGCCAACGCCCTCTCACGATTCATCGGCACCTTGATGAGCGGTGTGGTGCGTGATGTCGCCGCAAGCATTTTGCAAAATCCCGTGAACGGTTATCTGGTCGTATTCATCCTGGAAGCGGGCATGCTGGCATTTTCATTGATATTATTACGAAAAATCAACGTGACTAAATTCCAGGATCAGGTGCATAACATCAGTCTTACTGAAAAAACTGAATATCTGCAAGAAGTGATTAATTAATCAGCCATTCATAAAATAAATCTTACTTGCCCTACCTTGTGCAAGGCAGTTGATTTTCATTTGTTTTTCTTCATAATTTACATATCTTAGACCTTATTTGTAATTATTAGATAATCTCGATCGTTTGTGAGGAAAAATGAAACGTATTCGCCTGGTATTAATTTTTTTGTTCTTAGCCTTAACTTTGATGGCCTGTAATCTGACCAGCATGTTACCCGGTAATGAAGATGAAAAGGAGCCCGCATTGGAAGTGACCGAGGAAACGAGCGTAGATGCATCGGAAGAGGAATCGATGCAGGAATCTGAAGTTATAGAAGAACCAACCTCAGAGCCAGTGAGAGATCCAATGGATAATGCAGAGTCTTCTACCCAATCTTCAGGATCGCAGTCTGCCTGTGATCATCCTTATTTCCCCATGCGGAAAGGTGCTACCTGGGTTTATTTTGATTCCAGTGATGTGGATTATTACCATTGGGAAGTGGAAAGTGTCAGCGGAGATTTACAAAACGCAACCGCTGTCATGCATGTATATATAACCGAATTCAGTGAACCTACTGAAGAACAAAAACTGGCAGCTACACAAATTGAATACAACTGGGTCTGCAATGAAGCCAAGGGCATTGTTTCCTTTGATCTGGCAACCCTGAATGTTTCCGATGTGGGAGACGATTCTTTCACCATGACAATGAACAATATCGAAGGTGAAGGGGTTATGATCCCACCTGCCGATCAGCTCGAACCTGGCTTCACCTGGGAAATGACCTTATCAGCCGATTTCAGCGCAGAATCATTAATGGGAGCTACTGGTAGCATGCAGGCAAAAGATTTCTACACGGTCACCGGTAATGATCCTATTGAATTCAATGGACAGACTTTCGACGGTTTGCAATATCAACGTCAATTTGAAAACGAGATGGAAATTATGTTGAATGGGGTTGCCATGGCATTACCTAACATCGATTTCGATTTTCAAACCTATACCATCATGGCAAAGGGTGTAGGGTATATCAAATTGGATAGCGACTCGGACATTGGAACCACAGGATTGCAACTGATTCGCTATAACATTCCTTAATTGTTTAACCGTTCATTAAAGTGGCTTTATTTTCTATGATAATCTGAATTCCGGATCGAAAAGAAATAAGGCCGCTTTTCAATTACAATTTTTAGAAGGTGATTGCCCTCAGCCCCAAAAAAGGTGCAATAATTCGATTTATCTGGTATCATCTCCAGAAGTTGCAGGAATCACCAGAAAAAATTTTGTCAAACACCAGCCCGTTCTCCTCCCCAACCTGATATGACAAAAAAGTTGCTGATAGAATATGGAAAATCAGTGAACGATTAACTACACAATACAAAATCATTGGAGTAAAAAATGGATCAATCAGCAAGTATCATCATGGCAGCAGCTTTATTGTTTTATTCAATTGGCGTTTGGAGTGAAAGAATTTCAGGTCGACTCAAACCCTGGCATTTGGTC
>JACZIY010000685.1 GCA_014860845.1 Anaerolineaceae bacterium | reverse complement strand
ATACGATCGAAGAAATCATTTCATATCTACCAATTGAAACAAGAATTTAATCCCCTCAAAACTAACAGGAAAGAAGTGAAACATGAGCGAAGAAAAACTCCCAAAACAAAGTGAAAATTTTTCAGAATGGTATAACCAACTCATCCAGCGTGCAGAATTAGCCGATTATGCTCCTGTACGTGGTTGTATGGTCGTGCGACCGTATGGTTGGGCACTCTGGGAAAATATTCAAAAAGCACTGGATAAACGATTTAAAGAGACCGGTCATGTTAATGCTGCTTTTCCTATGTTCATTCCCATGTCGTTTTTAGAAAAAGAGAAAGAACATGTTGAGGGATTTTCGCCCGAATTAGCCATCGTAACCATTGGTGGAGGGCAGACTTTGGAAGAACCACTGGTAGTACGACCAACCTCTGAAACCATTATTGGCCACATGTATTCAAAATGGGTTAAATCCTATCGTGATTTACCCATCCTTATCAATCAATGGGCGAATGTGGTTCGCTGGGAAATGCGCACGCGTATGTTCTTGAGAACCCTTGAATTTTATTGGCAGGAAGGTCATACAGCCCACGAAACAGCAGAAGAAGCTGAAGAAGAAACACTGAAAATCTTAAATTTATATGCTGAATTTGCCATCAATGAAGCAGCGGTACCAGTTATTCCTGGCATTAAATCAGATGCAGAAAAATTTGCTGGTGCAAACAAATCTTATACCATCGAAGCCATGATGCTGGATACAAAAGCCCTTCAGTCCGGAACATCGCATAATTTAGGTCAAAACTTTGCCAAAGCCTTCGATATCCAATATTTGGATCGCAATAATGAACTTCAATATGCGTGGACAACCTCATGGGGAGTCTCAACCCGTTTTGTTGGAGCGATCATTATGTCCCACGGTGATGACCAGGGATTAATTCTTCCTCCGCGCCTGGCTCCTATTCAAATTGTGATCGTACCCATATTCAAAAATGACGAAGATCGCGAAAAGGTAATGAAGGTAGTCAGGAATCTTGAAAAAGACCTTTCACAATTCAGAGTGAAAGTTGATGACCGCGATAATTTAACACCCGGGTTCAAATTCAATGATTGGGAATTACGTGGAGTTCCGTTGCGTATTGAGATTGGTCCTCGTGATGTTGATAATCAGACTGTTGTGGTTGCTCAAAGAGATATTCCGGGTAAGAGTGGAAAATTATTCCTCCCCATGGAAAATCTTGCCAGTCAACTTGAAATCATCCTGAATGATTTCCATGACCGTTTACTCAAAAAAGCAACAGATTTCCGTGATAGTCATATTTTTGAACCAAAGGACTATGCAGAGTTTCAGGAAATCGTTCAAAATGGTTGGGCATATGCCTATTGGTGTGGAAATGCTGTTTGTGAAATCGCCATTAAAAATGAAACCAAAGCCACTACGCGTTGCCGACCATTAGGCCAGGAAAAATCCGATGGGAAATGTATTTATTGCGGAAATCACGCAGAATATAAAACCTATTTTGCCAAAGCATACTAATCGGATTCAAGGTTCTCCAAAGTAGAGATCACCAGGATGCCCGCAATACACATTGACCGTTTGGTTCAACAAATCCAGACAATATTTGAGCCAGAATCGCCTGGCCCAATTTTCCGTGAAAATTTCAGATCTTTGCTAGATGTACATGCAAATCTTGCGTATCGAGCTGGTGTTGAGGTTCAACGAAAATCTTTGGTCCCAAAATTACATTTAGCTCCAATTGTAATGAATCATCTAATACAACAATTTTCATCATTAGCCAAAATGAAACCTGAATTAGCACTTGAATACGCAGATCAACTCTGGTTAGAAGATTTATATGAAGCCAGGTTGTTTTCCGCTGTAATTCTCGGTGCATTACCTGTTGCTTATAACAGTGAGATCATCGAACGATTTGTAGCTTGGGGATCCAAAACCTCAGACAAGGAAATCCATCAAATTCTGTTTAAATTCGGCACACAAAATATAAAACAATCAAGTTCAACGAAATGGTTGAATACCATTCAGAGTTGGGTAGATTCAACCGGTGTACCACAGGCTTTGACTGCAATATATGCATTGCAAACCTTAATAAATGATCCTTCATTTATAAATCTACCAAAAGTTTTTAGTATCCTGACCCCTTTGTTTTCTATGAACAACCGCAAGATTACTTCAGGATTAACATTGTTAGTTGATGATCTTGCACTTACAAATCCAATCGAAACATCTCATTATTTATCAAATTTGTTATTAAGCTCTTCTTTTTCCACACCCAAACAAATCATTAGAAAATGTCTTAAATCTTTTCCGATAGATGAACAAAAAAAATTGCGGACAGCGTTATCAAATATTTCGGACGAAGAAACTTGATTTAATTGAAATTTTTGTTTGCAGGAACACCGAAATGTTGAATTTACCCAATTCCATTGCCCTGTACGCTGATTGGAATTCTTGATATAATATTCTATTAGTGACTGGTCCTATATCCGGAATAATCTGGGTATATGGAGACCTGCATAAAATAATTTTTAAGGAGCACATGTCATGTCATTAACATTAGAACAAAAAACCGCGATTATCGACCAATTTGCTCGCCATGATGGCGATACTGGTTCACCAGAAGTTCAGATTGCTTTATTAACAACACGCATCAAAGAACTTACTGAGCACCTGCGTGCTCATAAACACGATGAATCTTCCCGCCGAGGCTTGTTAAAATTGGTCGGAAAACGACGTCGTTTGCTAGCTTATCTTCGCGCCAGTGATTTTGGCCGGTTCAGTGCAGTAGTAGAAAAACTAAGTCTGCGCGCAAAATAAGTCTATCGCGTGAATGGAAAGGCAATTCAAATTGCTTTTCCATTTCTATGAATCAACTCGCAGGTTGGGTATTGAAACCTGTTCAGAACATTTGAAGTTCTGGATAATTTTCAGTTCCTAACCAGGCGGGACATTTTAGTTAAGAGGGAAAAAGTATGAAACCCGAAAGTAAGTCTTTTAGCGTCCCCATGGGGGAAACCGTAATAACAATTGAAACAGGTAAGCTTGCTCAGCAAGCTGGTGGAGCAGTAACAATCACTTGTGGAGAAACAATGATTTTTGCTGCAGCAACAATGGATAAACAACCGAAAGAAAGTACCGATTTCTTTCCTTTGACCATTGATTATGAAGAGCGAATGTATGCAGGTGGTCGTATTCCTGGTTCATTCTTCCGCAGAGAAGGACGACCCAGCACTGATGCAATCTTATTAGCCAGATTAACCGACCGTCCGATTCGACCGCTGTTCTCAAAAGATATGCGCAATCCTGTCCAGATTATCATGGTCTCGTTTTCATCAGACGGCATCAATCCAATCGATATCTTGGGTATCAATGCTGCTTCTGCTGCATTAACAATTTCAGATATCCCCTGGAGTGGACCCATAGGCGCTGTTCGTGTTGGCCGCATCGATGGAAAATTTATTGTTAATCCTACATTCCAACAAATAGACGAATCTGATTTGGATCTGCGTGTTGCTGGAACAAAAGAAGCTATTTCGATGGTCGAATGTGGAGCCAACGAAATTCCTGATGATGTTATGGTGGAAGCATTGGCATTTGCACATGAAGCTATACAACCAATCATCGATCTTCAACTGAAAATGGCTGCTGAAATTGGTAAACCAAAAACTGTTGTTCCATTATTCCCCGCTGATGAGAGTCTTGTCAGTAAAGTGGAAGCTCGCGTTGCTGCTGACATCGAAAATGCGCTGGCGACACCTCACTCTAAAGCAGAATTGAACACAGCTATTGAAGAATTAAAAGCAAAAATGATTGAAGAATTTGCGAGTGAGGATGAATCACTTTCTAGTGCTGTTTCAGAAGCATTCGAAGTGAGCTACAAACATGTCGTTCGCAAAAGAATTCTTGAACTTGGAATTCGCCCTGATGGTAGAAATCCGGAAGAAATTCGCCCAATCTGGTGTGAAATAGGCTATAGTCCCCGTGCACATGGATCAGCTATATTTACGCGCGGTGAAACACAGGCATTAACATTAGCCACTCTGGGAACTCCTCGAGAAGCCCAGGAGATGGATACTTTGGCACCCATGGAAAATAAGCGCTATATGCATCATTACAATTTTCCTCCTTATTCAACGGGTGAGGTAAAGCCCTTGCGTGGTCAATCCAGGCGTGAAATCGGTCATGGCGCATTAGCAGAACGTGCATTGGTTCCTGTTATTCCTGATGAATCTGAATTCCCTTATACAATTCGACTCGTAAGTGAAATCCTGGCATCCAATGGATCCAGCTCAATGGCGTCTGTTTGTGGATCCACCTTAGCGTTAATGGACACTGGTGTGCCGATCAAAGCTCCTGTAGCTGGTGTAGCCATGGGATTAATCAAAGAAAACGAAAAATTTGCAGTTCTGACTGACATCCAGGGCTTAGAAGATCACCTGGGAGATATGGATTTCAAAGTTGCCGGGACAAGCGCAGGCATTACAGCTTTACAAATGGATATCAAGATTGCCGGCATCACACCAGAGATCATGGCTAAAGCACTTAAACAGGCTTATCAAGCCCGTCTGTCTATCCTTGATAAAATGCTTGAAGTAATCGCTGTTCCCAACACCGTTCTGAAACCACATGCTCCGAAGATTACAATCGTAAAAGTCCCTGTTGACAAGATCGGCGC
>JACZIY010000684.1 GCA_014860845.1 Anaerolineaceae bacterium | reverse complement strand
CCAATGCCAACCCCGCCGCCATTACGAGCAGCGTTGTTGGTAAAGAGGCTGTTCGCGATGATCAGCTCACCATTCGTGTTCGATAAGCCTCCCCCATCGCCAAAAGAAGCACGATTGTTGGAGAAGGTGCTATTAAAGATATGCGTTTTGTAGCTCGTGTTGCTGGCGATGGCGCCTCCATTGCCGGCCACACTTACGTTACCTGTAAAGGTGCAATTCACCGCAGTCAACCAACCGCCGTTGTAGATACCACCACCATCTGAAGAGCTGGCCTGATTGCCATGGATGGCACAATCGGATAACGCCACCCCGCCCAGGTTGTAAATCCCGCCTCCGCTTTCGGCAACACCGTTGAGAATATCAACCCCTTTCAGAATGACATGACCACCTTGGACGAAGATCACGCGTTTACTGGAATCCCCATTGATGGCGATATTGGCAGGCAGGGGCGAGGCATCGATCGTCAGGTTTTTGGTGAAGGTAAGGGTGTCCTTCAGAACGATTTCGCCGCCGGACAGGTGATCGTCAAAACGTATCGTCGCCATAGGGGCAGCCATCGTGATGGCCTCACGCAGGGTGCATTCGTTCTGGTCACAGATCCCGACGCCCGGGTCTGCCAGCGAGTTGACCGTCAGGGTTGGTTTTACCATATCCTGGTAAACCTGGTACAGCGTGGCGGTGGCGCGCAATGCATAGCGGTAATTGTAAAAACCCTGCAAAATCAAGGGATCCAACTGATCACTTATACCCGACTCCTGTAATTCACTGTAATCGATCCACGCATCAAAATATTTCACATTTTTATCGCCACTGATGCAGCCAATCCAGGTACATGATTCCCACCAGTCCGCATACTGGTTGGTGGTGTACATCAGGTAAGCGATCTTGGCCAACCCCACGCCGTACGTATTGCTGCAAGGGTCGATGACATTTCCATTATCATCATACTCCATGGAGACACAGGTAGGGCAGGGTGGGTTTGCCGACCAGGATGATTGGGAAAGCAAATCCTTCCACTCCTGATTTTTCTCCCACATCTCTTTCCAATCCGGATCACTGAAAAATTGTTGGCAGACATCCGGCGGAATATCGATCAAGCCAACAGGGGTAGACACGCCTTTACCAGGATGACCGTTAGTGTCATACCAGGAGTATTGACCATTTCTTGTTTCCATATAACTTTCATAAAGGTCTGATAGAGTAACAATCCCTGAGTGAAAATGTTCGTGCACGTGGGCGGGAACGCTCTGGTCCTGCAGCAGATGAGCGATATGCCCCAGGTATTCATAGGCCTTTGTATAATTTCCCTGCCGGTCTTGCTGCAGAGCCTTGGCGGTTAGGAATGTGGCCTTGTACAGGGAGTTTTTCACACAATCAGAATCAAGTGAACAGAGCAATGGAAATGCATTTATAACAACTGCAGGATCCCACGGCCCGCCATTTTCCGGATCCCAGAAGTGACTATTACTCCCACACCCCGGGATACAACCATAACAAACATCCCCATCCATGTCTTCTGCGATTACACCATCTTCGATGGCTTCCGCGACGGTGCGGCCTCCTGAATTTGGATAGGTTACATTCCAATCCACCAGTTGAAAACCTTCATATGCTTTAATTACTAACGGCGCATGGTTCTCATCAGGTTTATAAGCATGCGCCTCCTGGGTTGCGCTTATGCTAAATCCCAATACCAGGCAGACAACTATAACCACAAATGCAACACTTCGTAGTGTCTTTAATCTGCGCAACGTGCGCTTGTAGTTTACCAACAACACTGCATGTTTCATTTTTTCCTCCTTATTAGTGGAAAGTAGCCGAATGAAGTGAAGATCCAGTATTCATCGAACCAGGTATTGGCATAAAAAAAATCTCCCTTTCTTCATACCAACAAGTAGATTAAGATATAAACGAACAAATGGAAAAATTGATCTTTCTCACCCAAAGGAAATTACATCCGAAATACCCTCCTGGAAAAACATCCCTTTACCTAGCTAAGAGTGAGTGAGATTCTAAAAAAAACCCTCCTAAATATTCTTTTCTTTAACCAGCCCACCACGATACGATTCGATTAATGATAGTATTGCACTTTTTGGTTTCCCATTCAAGTACCAATTTTCACAAAATTCGATCTATTGAAAGCATCACTTCTGGGCACAGGACGAGCGGCAGTGCTGGTTAATTCTTTGATTGGAAACTCCCAAATAAAAAAACTCACCTTTCGGTGAGTAAAAGGGTGCTGTGCCAATTGAAATCTACACTTTGGGTTGTCGAAAGAGATCGGACAGAAGGGTCTATTTGCCCAATGAAACTTCCCCTGATCAAAGTGAATGAGGTATTAAACCTGGTGAAGTAAATCTGGGATCATCGCGGGTCGATCTGGCAGATAGCCCGGGACAGGTCGTTGGTCAGCAGGTTGAGAGGAAAAGCCAGGGCAGTGAGGATGCCAAAGGCGGGGTCGACGCAGTACCACGCCGGAAGACCGGGCAGTGAGGACAGGCGCATCGGCAGTCAGGTCAGTGCCAGGCTGAACACGCCGCCCAGTATTAACAACCCAAGGATAAAGCCGAGGATGGTTCCTTTTTGGATGTAGTGTTTCTTGGGTGCCTATTACAAGTACTGCGTAAATAAGTGAACGATATGGACGTCATTTGAGAGAAATTGTACTTCAGAAATTCGGTTGTTGATGCAAGAAGCAGTAAAACACTGATGGAGGAGTTTTTTGGTGAGAGGTTGTAATCAGACCTAGATGGTTTTTGAGGCTGCATCGAAGAGGGGTAAAAGTCTCCAAGTCATTGTGTTAGATCTTTAGAAGTTGCTCAATTTTTAATATCAAGGGAAAGGAATATGAAATAAGGCGCGCGGTTCGCGCTGAACCAAGCAGGTTAGAAGTATGCCTAACTCAAAAAAGGATTGAAATATTTTATGTAATTCCATTTTTAGTAGTGTAAACTTTTTTCTGTAATTTCCTAAAAGAGTAGGTCAAGTGTTATCCTCAAGAATTAATTCGTTTTCGAGATCAAATGAACCCTATTGAAATTAGAGATAATATCGCTCTTCTCATTCAGGATCTTTGGTCTGTAAACAATCGCTTGAATACAACCCCTGTCAATATTTACAAAACTCTTAGAAAGGAGAAGGACGCTTCGGTATCATTATCATTTGATCCGTAAATCCCAGCTTAGTAACATTTTCTTTTGACTTGACAGGTAT
>JACZIY010000683.1 GCA_014860845.1 Anaerolineaceae bacterium | reverse complement strand
CCCCTGGAATCCATTCGCCACTCCGCATCCTCTTTCCGCCGCCACACCACCAGATTGCGCTCTGCATCCACCATGGTATCCAGCTTGCGCCCATCCACAGCCCCCACCTGCAGCAGATTCTCGATCTCTTCTCTGCACGTCAACCGCAGCTCTCGCCACAGCAAATACTGGACTCCGCTCGTCTCCATAATCCGCACCCCATTCAAAAACTGTCCCCCAACCCCAGCCATTCGCTCAATCTGCTCACTCGTCTCTTCCGACCCCAGCAACCTCTTCCAGTTTTACTGTATGGCGGTTTTTTTCATTTTTATGGCTTTTGCGGAATTTTTTTCCTCTTATGTCTTTTTACAGCAATTAGAATCCCCGAAAGAACCAAAATCCACAATAAAAGAATTGGAAAAGCTATGCAGATTGTGCGTATTGTTGATATTCCAGATGCTTTTCGTTCACCATACTCAGTGGCAATATTTCCCTGAATGTAAATATAGCCCAATTCTCCACAAAATTGCTCTATGCTGTCGTAACGGCCATCCCATTGGTGTGAACCGGTTTCATTTAGAATGATTTCGCCGTAATTGATTATCCATGCCTGGGGGAGTATGTATGAAGCATATTCATCCCCACCCTGAAAATACCCGCATTCTTTAGTCTCTGGATTATAAGAAATTCCTACCGGCATGGGTGCCAGAGCACCGAAAAAGAAGGAAAAAAATATTAACACGTTATTCATTCATTGCCTCGCTACGAGACTAATTATAGAATCTTATACACTGATTCCACGTCGAATAAATTTTGCCAACATTTTCACCTCAAAGTGAGGTAATTTCCCCAAATTAAAGTTTAGCATCTATTACTTCAGTGTACAACAGAGGAATGTTGATTTTGCCTATCCATATGAAAACAAAATGCCTGCTGTTTACGCGTTGATGTCAAAAAGTCTTCTCCTTTTTAAAAGCTTTCAATTTTCTATTTTTAGAGAAAACCATCCAAAAACTTTCTAAATTCTATTTGCACTAAGATCTCTAGTGTTTTCTTTAAGATAAGGATAGGCGACTAATATTGAAATGGTTTATTCTCGATAAACCAATTCTAAACATAGCTGGAAATTGCTCAACATTGAGTTTTTCTAGCCTCTCTAAAATTTTTTATCACATGATCCTATGGAAAGGCATTCAATTTAATCAATTTGTATAGGACAGTACATAAATTATGATATAGTAATAATTGATAATGAAACATTAGCCCAAGTTCAAATACCACAGATCTTGTTTGTTGGATGACTTGGATACAAAAAAGCGAATCCATTCTTTAGGATTCGCTTTTTTAATTGACAAATTCCGAAAATATCTACATGATTTTAAATATCAAATAATCAATATTCACCTGTGGTCAAAATACAAAAAATATAGGAGGATAAATTGAAGAACAAGGATTTTGTCATAATTATGCATACATTAATGATAGTTTTAATAATTTTAATTGGGACATCAGGGTGCAATACCGGAAACGTAATTACCAAAGAAGCCAAGAATTTGTGTGAAGACAGTGATGGACTAGTTCATGAAGTACCATCAACCATTGAAGGTGAAGAATCAAGCACTGGTCTTCAACCAAGTGCTCCCGCCTTGACCTTTCGCAAAGTTACATACAAAAGGTTTAGTCGCTGGGGTGAAATGTTCTTATTGCCTGACTTCATTCGGTCTCGAACTAATGCAAACACAATTGTATGCATCAGCGAGAGCAGACATCAAGTTTCTACTTATAAATCTGGCGCAAAAGCATATCAAATTATATGGACTGTCCAACTTATAGGATACCCAGATGGCAAAATATTTACCAGCAAGGAATTCCAGAGTACTTACGATCCACCTTCATTTAAGTCTGGTTTCTCCGACATATATAGTGATCCACCCGATGAGGGACAGGTCAGTACTTGGATCTTATCGGAGTTGAAAAGAAAATCGGCAATAGTGTCCGATAGATCAATTCGCGATATTGCGCTTTCACCAGATGGGGAGACCCTGGTAATTGCTGATGGTGAGAATCTTCAAATCTGGGATGTAGAAACTGAAACGTTAATTCACAGAATTGAAGAGGTTAACACTGAGAAGGTAACTTTTTCTCAAGATGGTAAATTTTTGGCAGGAGCATCATTGGAAATTGTGCATCTTTTTGACACAAACAACTATGAAAATATTTCAAGTTTTGAGGAGCAAGGTAGTGAGATTTTGGCACTCGATTTCTCACCTGATAGTAAGTTGCTGGCAACGGG
>JACZIY010000682.1 GCA_014860845.1 Anaerolineaceae bacterium | reverse complement strand
CAAGTCATTACGATCCTCTCCCCAACCATGGGCAGCCACAGCCAGGTTATCCAGACTGAATTCAAATTGCTCAGCCTGTGTACCAACGACATCCGCCTGAATTTTCTCCTGATAGCCACAGTGCGAACAGGCTAATCCAGCCTGCCCAATGGAGTAAGCTGTTACAGCACCGCATTGGGGGCATTTGAATTCAAGGATTTCTTTCTCGTCCTTTTTTTCTTCTACCGGGGCATATACTTCAAAACCAGGCAGGTTTGATTTTACAGCGATGTAATTGGGAGGGGGAAATTTTTCCATAGATTCCTTACATAATCAGGCGGTTTTTATAATAATCTTTGGTAAATTTAATTGCTACAAATTTAAATTATAACGTGAGAACGAATCAGATTTCTGTTAAATATATTAACTTCTCTCATGAATTAAATTGATAGCCAGTAACCCTCATGATAATAAATGGATAGCTTGTCCATCATGCCCATCCGCGTAATTAATTAACTGGTCAGTTGACCAGAAATATTCTACTGAAAACTAATTTGCCGGCAAATCCAAACAATTGCCGCTCTCTAAGATGATTGTATGGTTGGAGTTGGCAACCAGAGCGCACATCTGGGTGGCATCTTTTGGTTTTTGATAAACGCTGTATCCAGTGAATGGTCGTGGTCCTCCATATAAGATCCAGGGACCTGAACCCGGCATACCAGCGTTTTCTGGCGTCACGGTATCAAAGAAAAAATGAATATGTTGACCCGGTAAAACTTCGGTAAATCCAAAGGTTTCATATGCCACCGAATATTGATTGGATGAGGTCAATGTGATTTCATTGATCTTCACATACAATGGTGGGTAAGTCGGTGTAGGTGTGGTAGGTACTTCGGTAGGAGCAAATGTGGCTGAGGGTTGAGAAGTCGCTGTTGGGATAACACGGGTGGCAGCGAGCGTGTTGGTGGCTTCCACCAGGCTGGCTGAAGAGACATTTGCATTCTCAGTTTGTAGAACCAACGGCACACTTTCGGTCTCCGTCACTTCAACGGTCTGCCTATCCCTCATTTGAGAAAAAAGAATGCCTCCAACCACCACAACACCTAATAGTAATAAAAACGCTGCCCCCCCAATCCCGGCAATCCACATCCAGCGTCTCGATTTCTGCTTTTGTCGTTCTGGAGCCAGGTTAGGCACAGGATGTACATGCATGTTAGGATTGGATCCAGAAGTGGATGTCCGTACGGGAGAATCATAAACCGTGTTATGGTCCCCCATAGGTACTGGTATGGGGTTCGGTCTGCTAGGTGGATTGAATTGACCGGATTGTTCGATTCTGTTTTCAGGTGTTACAACTGGTTGTGAGGGAACTGACACAGCGGCAGGAAAGATTGTGGGCTGATTTTCATGTGCTATTCCGGTTTTGTTCTCCAATCCGTGCAGGATTCTCTTAAGAGTTGTGGAAAATTCATCCGCGGAAGCAAAACGTTGATTGCGATCCTTCGCCAAAGCTTTCATCAACACCGGGACTAATTGTGGGTCCAGATCAGCCCGTAATGGTCGGATGTCAGGCACCGGGTCATTTAAGTGCATCATCATCACAGTCATCACCGAATCAGCTTCAAAGGGTGGCTTTCCACTCAGCATTTCATACAGGGTGATTCCTAAAGCATAAATATCTGAACGCTGGTCAGCAGGTTCCGAACGCACTACCTCAGGTGGCATATATCGAGCGGTTCCCATTACCGCTCCGGTAACAGTGTGCATCTGTCCGCCAATGATCTTGACGATGCCAAAATCCATCAAAATAGCTTGATTGGTGACATCCAGCATGATATTGGCAGGTTTGATATCGCGATGGACCATCCCGCGTTTGTGAGCATAACTCAAAGCTTCGCAGATATCAATCGTGATCTTCAAGGCTTCTTCCAGGGACATCCGGCGATTACTTTCGTTCAGTCGTTTGAGACGATCCTGTAAGGTTTCACCCGGGACATACTCCATGACCATATAATTATTTCCCAGGTCAGTGTTGAAATCAAAAACCTGGACGATATTCGGATGACGCAAGGACGCCACCACTGATGCTTCTTCTTCGAAGCGTCGAACAAACTCCTGGTCAGTA
>JACZIY010000089.1 GCA_014860845.1 Anaerolineaceae bacterium | reverse complement strand
TGGGCGTCGGCGGGTTTCGGTGTAAATCACATTGCGAACTGCTTTTTCGACATCCTTTTGTAAATGACCGTTGGCGTATAACACGGCATCTTCGATTTTGGTACGTGTCAAAGATTTGAGTTCATCTTCAGCCTGTGACATCAGGAAACCACTGGTTACGATATTCGGTGTACCCACGATATCACCATCTTTGGTTAACGTGAGATTAATCAATACCACACCCTCTTGAGACATCATCTCGCGTTCGCGCATGATATCCGGGCTGATATCGCCGACATTGGATCCATCCACAAAGACATATCCCGCTGGAACATTAAAAGCGCGTTTCAATCTATGGGGAGACAATTCTAATGCCTGCCCATTCTGGATGACTTCAATATTCTCGGCAGGTACACCCACTTCTTGAGCAATGCGGGCATGTTGTTTGAGATGTTTCAACTCGCCATGTATTGGGATGAAAAATTTCGGTTTGGTGAGGTGCAGGAGAAGTTTCATTTCTTCCTGGCTGGCATGGCCAGAAACGTGTACTGCAGCGATAGCTTCATAGATGACATTGGCACCACGTTCAAAGAGCTTGTTGATGGTACGGCTGACACTCTCTTCATTCCCAGGAATGGGGTGCGAAGAAAGTACAATTGTATCTCCGGGAATGACATCGAATTGTCGGTTTTTACCTATGGCCAATCGTCCTAGAATGGATGTAGGTTCACCTTGTGATCCGGTAACCATGATCACCACCTTGGATTTGGGCATATTCAGTGCCTGTTCGATTGGGACAACCAATTCATCTTTGATGTTCAGATAGCCCAATTTACGGGCAATTTTAGCATTATCCACCATGCTGGTACCGGCGAATGCCAGCTTGCGCCCATAGCGTTCAGCCGTATTGGCTACCTGTTGCATTCGGGATATCAACGAAGCAAAACTGGCGATAATGATGCGATCTTTGGCTTCTCGAAAGACTTTGTCGAAGGCTGGTTCAATCACCTGTTCTGAAGGTGTCCAACCAGACCGTTCTGCATTGGTGGAATCAGCCAGTAGAGCCAGAACGCCCCTTTTAGAGAAATCAGCCAGTTTGGAATAATCAGTTGGCCAACCATCGACCGGTGTATGGTCAAATTTATAATCTCCAGAATGAACGATCAACCCAACCGGGGTCTGGATTCCCAATCCAATTCCATCCGGAATGGAGTGGCAGACATGGAAAGTCTCCACTGAAAAATAACTACCGACCTGAACAATGTCGCCAGCTTTAATGGTGTGAATATCAGCACGGTCTAACATCCCTCCACGAGCGAGTTTATTTTCCATTAAACCGGATGTCAATGCAGTAGCATAGATCGGTGCCTGGATATCATCCAGAATATGTTTGATCGCGCCAGTGTGGTCTTCATGCCCATGGGTGATGAAGATACCTTTGACCCAATCCTTTTTGTCTTTAAGATATGAAATATCCGGGATGATATAGTCGATTCCCAGCATATCATTTTCGGGGAACATTAAGCCTGTGTCTACAATCAAGATTTCGCGATTATATTCATAGACCATCATGTTACGACCCACTTCCCCCATACCTCCCAGGGGAATAATTCGTAATGGTATAGAATTCATTATTATTAAAATTTCCTTTTCTATTTGTAAAGTTCTAAATTTTTATCACAGTTACACTGTGTTAAGGTCAATCATAGTGAGAATAAAAAAATCCCACGGTGGTCTTCAGCCGGGGGATTGCGCATCGATCATACCAAAATTGGAACCAATAAACTTTCTCACGTCAAATGCCGCATAGCGACGTTACCACTTTCAAATTGCTCATGCAAGTTTAACACACGTACGGGGTTTTGTCAAAAGTTGGTATAAGTGTTTGTCTGTGGGAGTAATTCTATACTGCCAGAGCTGGTCTTCCATACAACTGTTCGCGGATCTGGATCAGCTGGCGGCGCAATCGGTCATCTCGTTCGATGAGATCAGCGACTTTGTCACAAGCGTACATGACCGTGGTATGATCACGACCTCCGAGGGCTTCACCAATTTGTGGCAGGGAAATGTTGGCTTCTTCGCGCAGCAGATACATAGCAACCTGTCTTGGCAATGCCACCTCGCGTGTCCTTTCACGCCCCAGCATCTTCTCTGGGGAGATGCCAAATGCATTTGCTACTGCAAAGAGCACCTGGGCAGGCAATAATTTATCTCGTTTGGGTAAAAGGTCAGCCAGGGCAACATTAACCAACTGCATGGTTAAAGGTTGGTTGCTCAATTCAGCGTATGCCAGTACACGGGTGAGAGCCCCTTCCAATTCACGAATATTGGATTGGATCTGACGGGCGATTGAATCCAGGATGTCATTGGGGACCTGCCGTCCACTGCGTTCCGCTTTCGAGCGCAATATGGCGGTGCGAGTCTCGAGATCCGGTGGTTGAATATCCACAATCAATCCCCATTCGAACCGAGAACGTAGGCGTTCTTCCAGGGTGTTCATGGCTTTAGGTGGTCGATCAGATGAGATCACGATCTGTTTATCCTGACCATGCAGGGTGTTAAAGGTGTGGAAGAATTCCTCCTGGGTGGACTCTTTACCTGCGATGAATTGTATATCATCGATCAGGAGTACATCGATATTTCGGTAGCGATCCCGGAAGGATTGAGTGTTGTGGCTACGAATGGCATTAATGAGATCGTTGGTGAATTCCTCTGAGGAGACGTACAACACACTCAGACCGTTATTGAGTGCTGTGTTCCCAATGGCATGTAAAAGGTGGGTTTTACCCATTCCTACGCCACCATACAGAAAAAGGGGGTTATATGACTTGGCAGGATTTTCAGCGACTGCCAGGCAGGCAGCATGCGCCAACCGGTTGGAGGGGCCAACAACAAAATTATTGAATGAATATCTGCCATTTAGAAAACTGCAATGGGCGGAATTTTCAGCATGATTGTTATTGGATGTTGGAAGAGGTGTTTCAATTGTAATGCTGGATTGTGGTACAGAATCTTTGTGCCAGACGATGAAGTTGACAGAAATTTTTTCATTCATTAATCCAGTGAGATGACGGGTTATGGTGCTGGATAGACGACTTTCCAGCCAATCGCGTGCATAGGCGTTTTGCAAGCCAATGGTGAAAATATTTTCCTCATAATTTACCAACTCTGCACTGCGGACCCAGGTATCAAAGGCGGCTTTGGACATCTCCATTTGTAATTGCCCGATGAGATTCTGCCATGCTTGATGAGCATTCATTCACGCTACCTCCTCCATTTGGTGTTGCTATAATCCGGTAGCGACATACAGATAACAGGTAAGGAAGCCCACTGCTGACTGCGCAGTGGGAGTTGATGCCCGTTTAATTGTTATCCTTCAAAAATGAAGGTAATAATTGCTGTAGGGGTTGCCCCGATTACACTCATCATTCTAACAGAAAAAGAAGGGTCAAACAAGCCAAAAACCTGACGATAGTTTTAAAGATTCTGAATCTTTAAGACTTTTAATGTTAAAAAAAAGTGGAAAAGTCGCGAATATATTTTTTATTTGTCCAGTCAATTTTACTCCATATATGCGGTAGGAATCGCTTTTTATAACCCTATATATGGGGGTATTATATAAAAATTATTTGTTTTGACTAAATACGGGGTAAATCCAAAAATTTTCTGGATGATTCTTTTTGGTGAATCGATGAGTCTTAATATTGAATCCTGAATCTTATTTCGATTTAAAATTTTAAGGTTTTTAATCTTACGGATTTGCACCACACCCTGAAGCGAACCAGGTGAGAAATAAGGAAGGCAAAAATTGACTCTGAATTTCAATTACTTACCCATCAGAGAAGCTGCCCTTTGAGCGATCTCGACAGCAAAATTGGTTCCTCGATCCCAGGGGTATACCTGACTCATGCTGGCAAAAAACAATTCAGGGATTGGTGTGCGTATATCAGGGATGTTTTTAGAGTGATTGATAAACGGGACTGGTTGGGCATACTGTGTCCGGTATAACCAGGCGTTCTTTATCCAATCAGCTCGGAATTCTGGATTGATCCGTTGTAAGCTGGGCGTAAAGCGTTGGATGATTTCTTTCTGTGTCAGTTGGAAGTATTCATGATCGGTTTCGAGATAATCACCACAATAAAGAATATGATCGCCCCCAAAATATTCTGGGGAGAGATAATTGGTGTGCTCTACCAATGCCAGGAAGGGAAAACCTGCTTTTTTGGGTAAGTTGAACCAATAATACCCTTCTTTTGATAGTTGATGTTTGACCGCCAGGGTTAAAACTACAGCTCCCAGACTTTTTAGATTAAGCAAGCCTTCCAGATATTGTTTGGGCAGCTCAGGTGCCATTCGTGCCATAAGAGAAGGTGAACTTGTAACCAGACATTGATCAAAGATCTCTTCTCCAGAGGAAGTGGTGATTGTCAAACCTGGTTCTGGATTCCTTCGGATGGATTGTACCGGGGTGTTAAGAAGTATTTGAACACCTTTTCCTTTTATCAAAGTTGCAAATTGATCGGAAAATGCTTGAAAACCACCTTTGAAGGTTCCCAATCGCGGTGTACGAGCCTTCAATCGAGCCCACATCCAGGCCATATTAACCTGTCGGGCATAGCGTTCGCCAAATTTTCCAATCACCATCGGTTCCCAAACCGCTTCGTAGGCTTTATCACCAGCGTATTTTCGCATCCATTCGTCCACTGTGAATTTCTCCAGCGACTGCCAGTTGTTGGTAAAACGGATTGCCAGATTGACGAGTCCAAAGCGAACTTTGTTGAATCCCCAGCCAAGACCCGGATACATCAGTGCTGAGGGAATGGAATCGAAGGGATAGAATTTCCCTTTGTGATGCATGACGGTAACCGGGCGGGGAAAAACCAGTTGATCACTCCAGCCTAACTCGTCAATCAAACCCAACATGGCTGAATCAGATTGAAACCAGTGATGGTAAAAACGCTCCACCGACCAGTCCCAATGACTTTCCTTAAAACCTGCTGCCAGACCGCCAACATAATCTGCTGCTTCGAAAATGGTGATCTGATGCCCTTTTTTTATGAGATTATGGGCGGCAGTCAAGCCTGCGATTCCAGCACCAACGATGGCGATTTTCATGTTAATTCTCCTGCATTACTATGTTGAATCGTTTTAACTTCTTTCGAACCCCAACGCAGTGGTTGGCGTAAATAGTAATAAGCGCCCAGGGCTGTGATAGGGAACCACAAGGCAGCATGCAATACCAATGTATAACTGGTAGCCATTTCTGGTGGAACCCCATAGGCACTCAAAAGTGCAATACCAGGCGCATCGAAGGTGCCCAGATATCCTGGGGCTGATGGAATAGTGGTTGCCAGGTTGACAATTCCATTCATCAACATTAAGGCAAAGAAACTGACCTCGAAGTTAAAGGCATGCATCACAAACCAGTATTTGCCGGTTTCAAACAACCAGATGATGACGGACGTGAAAAAAATCATCAAGGCTTCCTGTGGCGAACGCAGCGATTCCAAGCCGGTTAGAAAACGGCTGGCGATCTGGCTGGTTTTTTCACGCAGGCGGACGGGCATGAATCGGTGAATGAACCAATCAGCAATCCTCTGTGTATATTGTGGGAACATGGCAGCCAGAAGAAAAACCAGCAGCGCGGTGATGAATACTATAGCTCCCCAAAAGGCAACCTGTTGAATATTGCCAATGATGCCTGAATCAGTGGTCAGTTTTGCCAGCTCCCCCAGGTTGAGAAACACGAAAGCCAGCATTACTACACCATCAAATACGCGTTCAACGATAACCGTTGCCAGTGAAGCGGATACTGGCACATCCTCGCGTTGTTTCAGGATGACTGCCCGTAGAACTTCACCCGCACGAGCCGGGTAAATATTATTACCCATATAGCCAATGGTAACAATGGGAAACATGGTACGGGTGGGGATCTTTTTTAGTGGTCGCAGCATATAATGCCAGCGCCAGGAACGCACCCACACCCCCATAAAATAGACGGCAATACCTGGTAACAACCAGATGTATCGGGCGGATTTGATGGATTCCCAGACTTCAGCTAGTTTTAATCCTCGTAGGGCAAAATAAAGCAAAACTGCACTGATGAGAAATCCGACCCAAAGCTGCCAACGTTTCATTGAATCGATTTTACCATGTTATGGTTGGTTACCAGCCGACTAATTCGATACTATCCTGCGGTAAATTTAATCCAACCATACTTCTGCATTGGAACAATAATAAGGTTCTCCATCGATTTCAACGAATTGTTGATATTCGTTATCACCCTGAAGTACTGGAAATTGCTTCCATTCATCCTGATATTGTTCGAGCAACTTTATTGAATTAGCTCGCGATAAATTAAATGATTGCCAGGGATGGGTTTTCAGGTTCTGAAAATCGTACCAGCGACAAGATAAATTCGCTCCGAGAAGTTCTTTCGTGGATGGATCATCTGCCAGATAACGATCCAGAATGACTGGAACCGCATCAGAACTAAGTTCAGAAATATAGGAAAAATCCAGGGCATAGCCTTCCTGGACAGATATGGTAGCCCTTTGAATGTTCTGTTTGGCAATAAAACCATCAATATTAAAAGCAATGCAGGTGACCACAAATCCGGCAGCTACCGCAATGATGGTGAAGGCTAAATGTCCCTGGCGTTGCATGAGTTCTAATACAATTACAAGGATGATTAATGCTGCCAGCCAGGGTAAGAAGAGATGCGAATAGGTTCGCAGACGAGAAAAGCCATAGGCCTGTTCATACAAAACCAGACGTTGATAGCTGGAAACGAGCATCACCAATACCTGTACAAAAACAAGGATACTCAAACCAGAAAACCATCGTTTCTGGTTGGATGATTCCAGACGGGTAATACTGTGGAATACATAATAAATTAATAAACTCAGGACAGCCACCGTGATGATTTCCCCAAATCCCCGGCGCGCATATTCTGAATAAGTAAAGCCTGTCTCACTGATATTTGCCTGACCGCCAAAAAAGTAACGGAATTGAATGACCAGAAAGGCGGCAAAGAGAAGGTTGATGCTGATGAAAACAATTTTTGCTTCCACTGAGCCAAGAAATTTTGAAAAAGAGGGCTGATTAGGTTGAGGTCGTGGATCCTGGTTTTTGGGATGAATTGCCTGGATGAGTACACCAATGAAGAGGTACCCCATCAGCAAAATATTGACCAGGCGAAAGATGTATTCTGCAATGTTTTCAATCTGAAAAATTTTAAAGAAATCGTTCAAGCCTTTTTCAAAAATGGGATCAGCACCAGCTAAAAGAGAAGCCAGCACCAAAATGATCGGTATGGATAACAGCAAACCACGTAGGATTGGCCATAGAGTTCTTTTATTTTGTGATTTTATTTCGACATTATCTGAATTTTCTTCCTGATTATTTTTCTTCTGAGCTTGAAAAACAACAGGCCAGGATCGGCTAAAGATGGCAAGCAGCCATTTGAGACCCTGCAGAACATAATCTAACAATCGGAAATATGGCCAATGCCCATTGCGAAAGGTGATTGTTAACAGCATTAAGAGCGCAAGACTTGCCAGTGCTGATATGGTCTGGGTAAAAGGTTCCATACGCAGAAAGCTGGCAGTGGAGAGTGCTATTGTGGCACCAGCTAATATGTAGGAAAGCCAATGAGGTTTGATTTTTTCAAGATAGCTGATGATGAATAACACCACCACAGCAATAGCCACCCAGAGGGCAAACGCAATACCGAATGGTTTTTTATAAAAGAGAAAATCAACCAACCAGGCAATTATTAGGCCTGCAATCAAAAATCGGGAAGTATTTTTAATCATGGGACTCCTTTGTGAGGAGCTTACAGCACAGCGATCATGGAAGCAATCCAGGAGATGATCAACACTGCAGCAAAGATTCCAAACATGATCTGGCGTCTTCGTCTTTCACGTTCTTCAGCTGTAAGCCGATATTGTTTTTTGGTTTCAACTTTCTTGCTCATTTAAACCTCGTTCAGGATAAGGGGACTACCCAAGCATTGACTATCAAAATGACTATATTTTCTTTCAAAAGCTATCATTTGCCGTCTAAATCTTCCCGATTTGATAATTTGGACTCAATTCTTAATTTTCAGATAGCTGATTGCGTCAGGGTAAGATCATACCAGATTTTCTTTAATAAGAAAACCCGGCTAAACCGGGTTCATTCAAACTGGTTAGATTGAACGCACCTATCTAATTGGGGTTCGAGTTGGAGCTTGACGTGTTTTTTTCTGTGCTGCTCTCGGTGCTCGTTTTAGAACTTGATTCATTGGATGAGGACTCACTCGCATGGCTCTTTGAAGATTTTTCTTCATGTGAAGATTTTTCTTCGTATGTAAATTTTTCTTCGTGTGAAGATTTGGTTTTGTTTTGACCTGAGGGCGAGCGGTGATCGGTTGCATAAAACCCTGAACCTTTGAACACAATACCCACAGGTGTATAAACCTTATGTAAGGCTTTCTTACCACAGTCTGGACACACTTTTAACAATGGATCTGTGAAAGCCTGTCTTCTATCAAATTGTACACCACAGTTGTCACACCGATAGGTATATACTGGCATTTTAACCTCTACTTATAATCGTTACTTTCCGATTTGAAATTGTAACACTTTAAAAGGAAAAAACAAGATGCCAAAGCTGTTATTAACAAAAAATTTATAAACCATGATTGAGGTAAGCGATATAAATTAACTGAGAAATGGAAAATACAATCAATGTTCAAATTCTGTACTAGTTAGACAATTAAAGTCCAGAATTATCCATGATCTCATCTGGCGTAGTATACTTAAATTTGAACAATAACGATTAAGAATGTGATGAAGGATAGATATGAAATTATTGATTGCTGCAGACATGGAAGGTATTAGCGGGGTAGTGAACTGGGAACAGGTAAAACCAGGTACTTCAGAATGGCAGCGCTTTCGTCGCATCATGACGGAAGATGTGAATGCAGCAATCAGTGGAGCGTTGGAGTCTGGTGTGGATGAAGTCATGGTGTCAGATGGCCATTGGAACGGGGATAATATCATGATCGATTTACTTGATTCCAGAGCAACATTAAATTATGGATCTCCGAAGCCATTATCGATGGTACAGGGGATTGATCAGGATGTTGATGTTGCCTTTTTTATTGGATTTCATGCGCGTGTGGGTACTCAGTCTGCCATCCTGGATCATACCTGGTCAAATATCGTGGTCGAAAATGTATGGCTGAATGACTATCAGGTAGGAGAAACTGGTTTGAATGCAGCTTTGGCAGGTCATTTTAATGTCCCCGTATTGATGATCACGGGGGATCAGGCTGTCAATCACGAAGCTAAAGAGTTAATTCCTAGAATTCAATCGGTCGTGGTTAAGCAGGCGAATGGACGCTTTGCTGCCAATTGTCTACACCCCAAAGAAGCTCAGAATTTAATACGGGAAGGCGCACGATTGGCCATTCAAGCCTACCAGAACGGTGAAGGGGCTCAGGTGTTTAGAGTGAAACAACCCGTTCAGGGAAAAGTTGAGCTCAAATCGACTGAATTAGCAGATCGGGCACAAATTGTACCGGGTGTGCAGCGGGTTTCTGCCAGAGATATTGTCTTTCAATCTGAAGATATGCCAACCGCATACCGTACATTCAGAACTGTAGTTGGTATGGCAGGTTAGCTATGATCGAAAAAGTAACTGCATTTGTTATCAGAAAAAAGAATGGCATTTCCCATTTGCTTGTATTTTCACATCCCACCGCTGGCATACAGATTCCGGCAGGCACCGTGGAAGAGAATGAAACATTAGAAAAAGCTGTATTACGGGAAGTCAAAGAAGAAACAGGTTTATCCAAATTAAAATTGATCAATAAGTTGGGTGAAACATTACAATTTACCGGTCAAAATGAAGCCTTTCTGACTCAAACGCTACGATGCTACTCATGGCCAGCACAGGCAGCCAAGCGGAATGGGCCATTATGCACACGTGGGTTGTTGTTACAGACTTTCGAGCGTAAAGTCGGTTTTACCCATATTAAGTATGCAGAGTATGATCTAAATAAAGAACCACCTGTGCTTTTATCAGAACTGGAAGGGTGGTTGCCAAGTGATGCGCTGACTCGTGAAATCCGCCGGCATTTTTATCTGCTTAAAGTTGAAGAAGAAACACCTGAATATTGGAAAACCGAATCGGATCGAGGAAATATTTTTCAGTGTTATTGGGTAAATGTAAATACCATTCCTGAATTGATAGGTGAACAGGCAGAATGGGTTTATCAGCTGGATGGGGTTTCACTGGAAGACATTTAATATCCTTCGTGATTTCTCATTCAATTGAATTGTAATAATCACAAAGATCGTTCAATGGACATTGTTCACATTTCGGTTTTCGAGCCAGGCAAATTTCACGACCCAAGCGGATCAAATTGAGATGACCTGGCCCATAGGTTTCAGGCGGGAACAGAGCAGCCAGGTGGGGGTGAGCTTGATCGGCTGTCATTTTATCGGGACGCAAGCCTAATCTGCCACTCACACGGTAAATGTGGGTGTCAACCGGGAAGGCAGGAATACCCAACGCAAATTGGAGTACTATGGATGCTGTCTTGGGTCCAACACCATTAAAACGCGTTAACCAGGCAAGGGCATCTTCTGCCGAGTAGATTTTCAAAAAATCCAGATTCAGTTCACCGCGCTCTTCCGTTATCTGCCGTAGAACCTGTTGTATCCTGGGACCTTTCTGGTTGGCGAGCCCTGCGGGACGAATCTCATTAATCACTGCATCCGGATCGGCATCTCGAACAGCTTCCCAGGTAGGGAAACGAGCGATGAGGGCATTAAAAGCTACATCACGATTTTTATCATTGGTATTCTGGGAAAGAATGGTAGACACGAGTTCATCAATAGCGGGTAAGGGATCACGCCACTCGGGTATGCCAAATAATGTCAATAGGCGATCATAAATAATGATCGCTTTTCGTCTTAGTGAATCCAGATTCTGTGGCATGTTATTAAGTATCTCCAGTCGTACACCTACTTAGGGAGAAAATTAATGGAAATTCAATTGAAAGACAGGTTTGAGTTCACCCACATCCAATTTGCGCCAGTTTTGTACAGGCCGGGTATCAAAGGCTGAGAGAGCCAGGGTTTGTTCTTCATCCAGCGCCCCTAACTGGCGAAGAATTTCTATTCCAACCAGAGGACGTGCACGTCCAATACCATCGCCATCGGCAATTTTAAAGACAATCCCAAGAGCAGGACTGTTGGCACCGAATGCTTCTGGTAATAATCCGATACTCTGGTAACCTTCTGCACCACCTTTGGCAATGATTTTTCCGCGCCCAACTTTCATTAATTCAGTGTCAAACTGACCTGGTCCGGATACCATTTCCGGGGCATTGGTCATGGCAGTCGTGATCTTACGACATGCCTGCGCTCTTTGTGGAGACAATTCGCTGGGGTCACACAAACTTGCAAAGCTCCACCCGGCATTTTGTAAAGGAACACCGAAAACAGGAACAGAGCAGCCATCAATACCGATATATATTTCCTCCTGTGGAACATGTGACATTTCTGCAAAAGTTTTTACAACCAGTTCCTGCACCGGATGTTCCAGGTTGATATAGTTTTCTTTGGTTTTTCCCCGCAGTATTGCCTGTGCCAGGAACCCTGTGTGTTTCCCCGAACAATTGTGGCGGTTTTGACCAGGTTTTTCACCTCGCATCAGAATGGCTTCAGCAGTCGGTTTATCGTTGACGGGATGGGTGCCACACATCAGATCCGATTCCTGAACACCAATTTTTGATTGTAGTTTTTCAAGTACTTCGATGTGTATATCCATTCCGCGGTGAGATGCGCACATGAGCGAAATTTCATCGTCCCTCAGATCAAATTGCTCAGCTCCGCCCAGTTCGATTAAAGGTAATGCCTGGATTGGCTTGGAGGATGAGCGGAGATATGCCACCAGTTCAGGGTCGCCATAAGAAGCGACCAGATGTCCAAATTTGTCAACCACAGCAATTGCACCCCAATGCATGGATTCCACCAGATCTCCGCGGGTGGCATATACTAAAGGCAGATATGATTGAGGATTAACAACCTGTTCTGATTTTATTTTATTGGATGTATTAATCAATTTGCCTCTTTTTTGGATGGTTTGTCCAGATAACGATGGGCATAATACATCTGCAATCCATAGGTTAATCTTTTTTCGTGCAAATCGTAATATTTGGCTGGAAGGAATGTCAATTTCTTCATGAGGTCGGGGACTAATTTACCAACTGCATCCAATGACGATTTTTGCGAAGCAAGATCCTGTACTTTTTCATTAATCTCACTCAAAAAATCAATTTGATTATGAACATCTTCAAGCGTAACCAGACCATCACGACCGCTCACAAAAAAGTATTCCTGATATTTTTTAGAAAAAAGGGATTTTAAATGCTCAATCCATAAAGGTAAATCTGAATCACTCAGGAATGGTGATTGTTTACTGAGGACAGCATCTCCTAGGAACAGGACTTTCTCTTCAGGAAGATCAACCCAGATGGACCCATCTGCAATTCCCGGCCGGTAATCTAATTCCACCAAATTCTCATCCCAGTGTAAAGACATATGGTCACTGAAGGTGATGTGAGGCGTACCCCAACGGATGCTGCCAAGCCCATTGTAATTTTCCCATTCCGCACCAGCATCGACAGTTTGTGCTTTGATGGAAGCTGGACGATTTTGAAACACATTGGCAGCTTCGACATGACTGAGGATGGTGCATTCCATGGCTTTAGCACCCATGGAACGATCAATATGAGCGTCCATCTGTACCAGAATGCGGGCAACACCTCCACCCAGATTGAGTAAAGATGAGCGCCAGGAGCGGGTGTCGTCTTGCCGGAAAGGAGAATCCACCAGAATCAGACCATGTTCACGGCTGATGGCTCCTAAAGTGACACCGGGATAATGGGTTTCGATAAAGACTCGATTAACTATTTCTTGCATTTAATACCTCTAAGCTTCAGGTTGTTAGATCTTTTTTCAATGGCAGTGATATGTTAAATTGACTACCCTGCCCAATCGTACTATCTACCCAGATTTTACCATCGTGTGCATTGACTGCCAGCTTACAAAAAGCCAATCCCAATCCAATTCCTTTTGGAAATGTTTTGGCATCCAATCGGGTAAATTTGTTAAAAATTTTATCCTGGGCTTCATTTGGAATACCTGGGCCACTATCTTTGATCGAGATTAATAATTGTTGTTCATCTGATGAGGCTGCCAGGTGAATATTTCCATCCAGAGGAGAGAATTTTATCGCATTTTCCAATAAATTAATGACAACCCGTTTGATCATACCCTCATCCGCATAAAGCTGGGGTAAATCTGTCTTGGCTTCTACCTCAATTTTTTGACGTTTACTGGATATGGTGGGTTCTAAAGCCTCCACAGATTCCTGTAAAAGAACATTCATGTTGACAAATTTAGGATTGGTTATGGGTTGACCAGCTTCAAGCCGTTTAATGTCCAACAGGGAATTGATCAAACGCTGCATGCGGTCCGTTGATCGCATCGCAATCTGGAAAACAGGTGTAATGGAAGAATTCTTGGGTAGCAAGGTGTCCAGAATATCGAGGCTGGAGATAATATTTGCCAGAGGAGAGCGTAAATCATGGTAAATCATGGACATCATATCTTCCCGCAGCGCATCCAACGCTTTCCGTTCTGAGATGTCACGTAGTGTCCATTGGATCAATTCTTTATCATTAATAATTACTTTACGAACATGAATTTCCACCGGAAAAATTCTTTGATCATGACACTGAAATTCAGATTCATAATTGGCAGTTTCACCATTTTGAAGGTGAACAAAATTTTCACCCACTTCATCCCAATTGACAAGATGAAAATCCTGCATGGAAGTGGATAATGGTCCATTAAAACTGACTCCCACACAATTACGGGCTTGCCGGTTTGCCTCCATAATATTTCCATTCCAATCGGTGATAATGATGGGGTCGATACTGTCATCAAAAAGCTCCTGGTAACGCTGATTACTCTCGTTTAAGGAAGCATAAAGAATGGCGTTATGGATGGAGATACCTGATAGATCGGAAATTGTCTGCAATAATTCAAACTGATCCTGGTTGAAAAAGCCTGGCTTGGGATGAACGATGGTCAAAACCCCCACCAATTGATCACGAGCTTTTAAAGCGATACAGATCGCTGATTTCGCTCCCGTTTTATTGGCAGCATCATCCGGCCTGCGTAGCCAGCGTTCATCTTTACTGGTATCGACGATCCAGACAGGTTCCTGGCTCTTAATCACCTGCCCTGCCAGGCCAAAACTTAAAATAGTACGGATCTGATCGAGCGTGTAGGGAACTAAATGACCATCTGCAAAGATGGCAGCTACAATCGGTTCCAGATTGTTATTTACAGCGATCAGGCTACCACGTTCTGCGCCAACATTTTCCATTGATAATTGAATTACTTTGGATAAAGCTTCCTCGAGTTCCAGCGTGGTAGCCAGCTCCCGGCTAATTCGTAGAATTAAGTCCAATGAGGTTTGGGTATTAGCAAGGCTCATAATTCATCCTATGAAATCGAAACACCACAAAATATGATAAGGTTTATTACACCAGTCAGAGGACTGATTTCACGTGTAATTCGCCCGGATAATCGAACCGATTGTCTGAGATTTAGTATAGCATAAAGAGATTTACGCATTAGTACGCCCGCTGGACTGACTATTTTGTAGCTTTCGGATTGTTTGGCAGCGTGGGCAGGTTTCTTTTTTACAGAGTAAGGCAAAAGGGTCGCTTTGAATGATCGGCACCAAAATGCCCACCATCGCCTGCAGTGGAATGGCCATAATATCAGCATCACCGATTTTAATCACCTGTGTTATATCTGCAAAATGGATGGTTGCCTGGTTAAATCCATCTGAACAGCCAGGAAAGCCAGCACATTGATATATAGTACCAGGAGTCAGCGCCCAACGAATGAATGATTTTCTACCTGCTTTTTGTTCTGCCAGATGAATGCTGGTATTAACAGTATGATCAACCCCCATCAGCAGCACATATCCCTGGTGGTCAAATAGCCATTGAATCGGAGCTAAAGGCTCTTCCAGGGATTGAAGATCCAGCGCTTCTGAAAGATGAATACCAGCAAATGAGAGAATCGGATGGGTTGAACGTTGGGCATGTGGATGTAATCGGATCCCCTCAGCCAGGACACCCATTAATCGATCTGCTGGCATCTCTGGGGTATAAAACTCCGCCAATTTGTTCTGATCATACCCGGATCCATATTCTATAGCATTGTTGTCAGGTCCCACTTCAGGAATGACCATGCTTTTGTACGTAAATGTTGGAGACATTATGGCTGAAAAACTCGCCAGGGAAGCACCTAATAAAGTATCTGCGCCACCACGAATCTCTCCAAAAGATGATAGAGAAGCATGCACGATAACCGGCTTGTTATGATCGATCTCCAGCTTCTTAAAGCCCGTTATTAAATCACGATATGAAAGCATTTATCCTCCCTCCTGGAGAATTGCAGAGAATTATGGCGACACCATTATTATAAATCAGATTAGACCAATTATATGGATGGAGGTCTCTATCTCAGGGACAGACAGGTATTTCAGGTGGAGATTGATGTGCATTCAGAATGATATTGAAATAGGGAGAAGGGTCGAGTGTGTTTTCAATGATGGTTTCATTTAAAAACTGACCTTCGCCATCATCTTTTACAATGGAAAAATGTAAATGAACCCCGGTAGGATTTCCAGGCGTACCTGAAAAATTTCCCTGATAACCTAATAGCGTTCCGGTTTTAACAAAAACTTCACTCGTACCAGGCGGAAAATCCTCCGAAATGAAGTCATTTCCCTGTTCATCAGCCATATGGGTGTAATATGTCCAGATTTGCCGGTCAGGTTGTAATGGATCCGAAGGAATGCGGATGATGACTGTGGATTTCCAATCAGATTGGCGGGTTAAGTAGCCATCATATGCTGCATAGATAGGTGTGATCCCGTTATCCGTCCCTCCAAAGATATCCAGCCCTGAATGACGATGACCTGGCCGAAATGAATCGTCCCATAGAAAACCGATAAAGCCGTTGGTAGGCATGCTGAATGGAGCACCTTCACAGCGCTCAGACTCCTGAACAGCCCACTCGGGATGCTTATCGGGATTGCGTATCCATTCCATCACTCTGGAAGAACGCAAGGTTGAGTCTGGCCGTTTGATCAGAAAAAAATAAGCCAAAACGGTCAGAACTATGATAAGCAAGGAAATGAAGACGAATAAAAACTTTTTCAAGAACTGAGATGACCTAACATTGACCATGGACCGGTCCAATCAATGTTTACCCCTAATATTTGTCCTCGCAAGTCTTTCTGGCTTTCTGCAAAAACCAGTTTGTTGGTTTCGGTCCGACCACGCCAGCGTCCCTTCTTGCTTTTTTCCTCAAATAGAACCGGTACCGTCGTGGATTTGTATTTTGCATGAATATCAGAAACAATGCTTTCCTGAAGGTCTTCCAACAGACGGAAGCGGCGCCATTTTTCTTCATCTGGCACATCATCTTCCATCCGACGGGCAGAAACAGTGCCTGAACGCGGAGAGTAGCGTGCCAGATGAGCGACATCGAGTTTTAGATCGGCAAGTAGATCATAAGTGTCCTGGAATTGTTGTTCCGTTTCACCTGGGAAGCCAACTATAATATCGGTCGCGATGGAGACTCCCAGAATGCGTTCCCGGATGCGGGCTACCAATTCGCGATATTGCTGATGGGTGTAACCACGATGCATATTCTCGAGAACCTGATCATTGCCTGCCTGAATGGGAACTTCAATATGGGGCATAACCTTGGGATATTCTGCCACTACATCCAGGAGTTCATCCGTCATGTAATTGGGGTGTGATGTCAGAAAACGGATGCGTTCCAAACCTTCAATAGCATGAAGACGGCGTATCATTCCAGCCAGGTTGGGGTAATCGGTTTGATCTGCTCCATAGCGATCCACAATCTGACCCAATAAAGTGATTTCCTTTACGCCCTGCTGTACCATTGCATGTGCTTCCGCTATAATTTCCTGCGGTGGGCGGCTTTTTTCGATACCGCGCCGATACGGAATGATACAGTAGGTACAGGCATGTGAACAACCCAACACGACCGGGATAAAACTGGATACCAGGTTACCCTGATCGGTATCTGGTATTACCAGATCCCCATCCATATAGGCAAAGCGGACAAGGGTTTCATCCAGTTCAAGAGTTCTGCCTTCTTTTTCCAGCAGATGGTTAATGAGTGGTACAGGATCTGAGGGTGGAGAAAATACATCCACATATGGAAACCGTTTTTTCAGTTTTGGATTATCTTTGACACCTACCAAACAACCCATCAAATTGATCACCAGATCAGGATTTTTCATTTTGAGAGGTTTCAGTGAACTTAACCTACCAACGGCTTTGTCTTCTGCACTTTGACGAACCACACAGGTATTCAAAATGATGACGTCTGCATCGGCAGGTTTTTCAGTATTGTGATAACCTAATTTTTCCAGGGATGAAGCCACACGTAAGGAATCGGCGACATTCATCTGGCATCCTTCAGTCCAAATATGATATTTCATGGGGGCTATTATAACAAGAATTTTGGAAATAAGTTTACTAAAATTGTCCAAATTAGGAGGAACACCTGCAATCCTATCAGAAAAATTTAATTTTTCAAGGTATATAATTAAGAGATTAATAAAAATTTTATTGATGTTTTATCCTCATAATTTAATTTTTTATAACCCCATTACTGAGTGATCATGACTATTCATAAAAACCAGATGAAAACAAAAAAATTGTTGAAATTCTTTGTCTTTTTTGACCTGATGATTTTGATTTTTCTAGCTGCGTTTTTCTTACTCAATCCAGAAAAACAAAAAATAGATGAAAATGTTCGCAATATTACCCCGGGTGATTTTGTGGAGTTATCAGAAGGATTCGTTCATTATGAATTGAGCGGTGGCCCTGAGGATGATCTGGTTGTCCTGGTTCACGGGTTTTCAGTACCATACTATGTGTGGGATCCAACAGTGGATGAATTGGTAAAACAGGGATATCGGGTATTACGATATGACCTGTATGGACGGGGTTTTTCAGATCGCCCGAAGGCTGAGTACGATCTCAATTTCTTCATTAAACAACTATCAGACCTGACCACAGCACTGATCCCAGGAAAATCTTTCCATATTATTGGTCTCTCCATGGGCGGTCCAATTGTCGCATCCTTTGCGAATCAACACCCCGATTTGATAAAAAGTGTTACCTTGATTGCGCCTGAGGTTCTACCTGTCAGTGAAAAGGATATTTTTCCGATGAATTTGCCTTTGTTGGGGGAATGGGTCGTGGGGGTTTACCTGGTACCTTTTCATTTGCCCCAATCACAAATGGATGATTTTTACCAACCACAGAATTTTCCTGGCTGGGAAGAAAAATATCGTGAACAGCTTCAGTACAAAGGATTTAAAAACGCCATTCTCTCCACGATACGCAACCTGGTGACATTCAATCCCTTGGATGTGTACGATACCTTGAATAAAAGTGGATCGCCCACCCTATTGGTTTGGGGAAAAGAGGACCAGAGTGTATCCTATGCAGCAATAGTGGAGTTGATGGAACGTTTACCCAATTTGGAATCAATTTTCATAGATGAAACAGGACACTTACCTCATTATGAAAAAGCAGAAGTAGTCAATCCCATGATCATCCAATTTCTTCAGAAAATACCATAAGGGAAGTGGTTTTTACCTGCCTATACACTCAAGAATACGTCTGAAATTTGAAGTATACAAAGATGAGATGATAATAACTCATCTATTTTTCATAAAAAACTGTTAGAATCGAGCCCATGATTAAGTGGACTCCCAAAAGAATCTATGGATTAGCTGCTATCATATCGGTCGTAGCAATCCTTTTACTTTTGTTGTTAGGACTGAACCTGCGCTCATCCTGGCGGTGGGAAGTTTTCCAAACTTATGTACGCGGTGTGATAAATCCGGTTAGTTCCATTCCAACTGCAGTTCAGATTGCAACGGAGGAAAATCGTACACCCATAGCGGTCATGCCATCGGCTACTATTACGGCAACAAAACCTGTTATAACAGAGACGCCGGTGGTGGTTCATACTGCTTTACCTACCCCTACCAGCACACCGATCCCGGAGCGTGTGATTTTATCCTCTCCCGCTTATGAGAAACAGGACATCAACAATTGTGGACCTGCCACGCTGGCGTTTTATTTACGTTACTACGGCTGGGAAGGGGATCAGTTCACCATTTCTGATTTAATAAAACCAATTCCACAGGATAGAAATGTCAACGTGGAAGAGTTGGATCATTATGTGCGTAATTATGCCGGGTGGTTGCAGACGATATATAGGGTCGGTGGGGATGTTGATCTCTTGAAGGAATTGATTGCTGCTGGAATTCCAGTCATGATTGAGGAATCCTTCAAATTTGATGAAAGCTATTGGCCAAATGATGATAAATGGGCTGGTCATTACTTTCTGGTGAATGGATATGACGATCAATTAAAAGCCTTTATGGGGCAGGACTCGTATTATGGGCCGGATCGTTGGGTGAATTATGACGATCTGAAAAAACAATGGCAATCGTTCAATTATGTGTACACCATCATTTTTCTTCCAGGACAGGAAGAAACGGTAAAATCGATTTTGGGTGATCAATGGGATCGCGATGCAAATCGACAGTACGCGTTGGAGAAATCCCGTCAGGAAACCGAATCTGATCCCAACAATGTATACACCTGGTTCAATCTGGGAACAAATCTGGTATATTTCAGTGAATATCG
>JACZIY010000681.1 GCA_014860845.1 Anaerolineaceae bacterium | reverse complement strand
CACCTGGTATATCAAGAAGGTAGAGACCGGTGAGTATTTGCGTGGTTTTAAGCACTGGGATGCAATTGACGGCACTTTTCTTCGGTTCATGCTCACGGGACCATTATTCTGGTTGGGATTGGTGGACCTGGCCTCAGGCGATGGTGATAACAATATCCAGGCTTTCAAATGTTCCAATTGGTGTGCAGATTTATTATCCAACCAGCCACCAGATGGCATCAAACAGGAAGATGTCAAACTCATGATTGATTCATACGGAAAAATTATCATCCCTCTGAGGTTTTCCAGAACAATTCGATATCAGATTTCCAGATTTTGCGACTGGAATGGAAAATCCAAAGATGGATATGTTTTCCAAATATCTCCTGGTTCATTGCAACGCGCGAAAGATCAGGGATTAAAAATCAGTCATTTCCTGAAAATTGTACAATCCGTAATCCCCCATCCATTTCCACCCAAATTAAAGTACACATTGGAGAAATGGGAAAATCAGGGAACATTAGCTCATTTCACTCAGGCAATCCTATTACATGTTGCAGACCCTGAAGCTATCAATCGATTACAAAACTCACCTGTTAAGAAATTCATTCAGGCGGTACTTAATCCAAATACAGTAGCTGTGCTTCCAAACGGTGTGGAGCAGGTTCGAAAAGCATTAATCGAAATGGGTTATCTAAGTGAATTAATTATTGAACAATGAAAATATCAACAATAATCCAAATAAAACATGTTTTTTGTAACCATGGGCTACATCACCCTTCGGATATAATCTAATTATCAAATTTGATTCACCTGAAAAGAGGTCTACATGTCAAAGCGATTAGTCTGGGCTGAAGAAGAGATTCAATCCTTGAAGGATAACGGATTATACAATCAGATACGCACAATCAGTTCCCCTCAAGGAGCATGGTTGATAGTGGATGGAAAGAAAGTTTTAAATTTCTGCTCGAATAACTACTTAGGGCTGGCCAATCATCCCAAAATGGTCGCAGCTGTTAAGAAAGTGGTGGACAAATACGGTGTTGGTCCTGGCGCTGTTCGTTCTATTGCTGGAACAATGGATGTACATCTGGAATTAGAAAGTCGTCTGGCGCAATTCAAAGGTGTGGAAGCCTGTATCTCATTCCAATCAGGGTTTACAGCCAATCTGGCGACTATTCCCTGTCTGGTGGGTAAAGATGATGGAATCCTGTCAGATGAATTGAACCATGCATCCATTATCGATGGTTGTCGTTTATCGGGTGCCACCATCATC
>JACZIY010000680.1 GCA_014860845.1 Anaerolineaceae bacterium | reverse complement strand
CTTTAAAGGTGATCTTATGGAATACCAGCCAATATATCAGGAAGAAGAGCGCTAATCCGGGCAAATAACCAGCGACAGAATAATTGGTGCCAATGGAAAGACCTATCCCTAAGCCGGACAAGACCAGGTAACCATTGTTTTTTTCCTTCAAATGATGATAGAAGAAATACACCGCAGCGATCAGCATGAACGAACTGACATGGTCATGCCGGGTAGAGCTGAAGTTCATCTGCACCACCGGGAAAGCGGCCCAGGTTAGAGCCGAAAGCAACGCCAGGCTTTTTCGGCTCGTGATCTCCAAACCCAGGTGATAGATCAAAATGATCGACAGGTAGCCTGAAATGTAGGCAATCAATCCCAGCAAGTGCTCACCCCGGGTAAAGAGCAGCGTCCAGTAGCTAACAATCTCAGCGTTCATCGGGAAGGTCAACTGCCAGACAACCTTTGTGTTCCATGGCAACCAGCTACCCGACTGATCCCACATCCCAATTCTGGCCAGATGGATGGCCAGGGAGTCGTTATTATTCGGGGGTACAAAAAGGACATACACCAGGTTGAGAATGGCTACGGTGACCGTAGTAATCAGGAATGCCCAGACGGGGGTTGTAATCCTCTTTTCCTTTAAATTGAGTCTGGGCAACGGAAAAGGAAACAGAGGTTGTTCAGGCTTCAGCCAAAAACGGCTTACCACTGTGGTGATGAAGAGCAGGATAATCTGAAATACCAGCACAAACAACGGCTGGTTCATCTGATAAAACAATCCCGATACGGTCATGACCAGAATAATCAGGGAGATCAGAATTAGAAATTCCCCCAGGAACCAATCAAACCACTTCTTGTAGGAAAAATATTGATTAATTTGCAGAGAAATGAACAGAAATATGATGAATGAAACAATCAACAAAAGCATACTGGCCTGAATTTCCAAATCTTCGTAAAGAATGAGCGTCCCTTTGAATAGATTGTTAATCACATTTTATCATAAGTGCGGATAAGGATTTTCACCGAAAATCAATCCTCTATTTCGTGCTTGACTTTGCGTTTAGAATCATTATAATCTTAACTGGTATGACCTCTTACCAATTTCTCGGTTTGACTCTATCATTTTATTCAGTGAGGTTCTCATGGAAAATCCAGGTTGGCGCGCTTCGATATGGGCTAATCTACTGCAGCCCTGGGATGTTATTGTCATTGGAGGTGGAATCGTTGGAGCCGGGGTCTTCCGGGAGGCTGTCGAGGCCGGTCTAAAAACCTTATTAATGGAAGGTCACGATTTCTCTTCTGGCACATCCAGTCGTTCCTCGAAAATGGTACACGGTGGCTTGCGATATCTCAAGAACGCACAGATAAAACTGACCCTTGATTCATCGCGTGAACGCCAGCGTCTGATTCATGAGGGCGAAGGGCTGATCGATCCGCTGCACTTTAGCCTTGTTAATTATCACGGGGACCATACCCCCGGTTGGGTGTTCGGCCTGGGTCTGATCGCCTATGATCTGCTGGCCTTGCGCTGGAAGCACTCTCGCCTATCCAGTCAGAGATTGAAAGAGATTTGTCCGCAGCTTAATGAGAAACGGCTGGAAGGTGGATATGGTTTTTATGATGCTCAGACAGATGATGCCCGCCTGGTGTATCGGGTTATTCAGGAAGGGCAGGCTGCTGGCGGTACTGCTATCAATTACGCAGGCGTAGTGGATCTGTTGCGGAACAATAAAGGCAAAGTATGTGGTGTTCAGATTAAAGATTCGCTCACAGGAGAAGAAAAAGAAGTCCGAGCCGGGTTGGTGATTAATGCCAGCGGCGCCTGGTCGGATGAGCTGCGCGGTAAGATCGGTAGACCACCCCGTCTGCGATTACTGCGTGGAAGCCATTTAATCTTTCCCCGCGAAAAGGTTCCTCTGGATGATGCCATCAGTTTTTTACATTCGGATGACCAACGCCCGGTATTTGCCTTTTCCTGGGAAGGCGCCATGCTGGTGGGCACTACCGATGTGGATCATGATCACCCCATGTCGACGGATCCCTGGATATCGCCGCAGGAAATGGACTACCTCATGAAAGCTGTGAACCACATTTTCGATTGTCTGAACCTGACCACGGATGACATCCTGTCCACTTTTGCCGGGATTCGCTCCGTGTTGGACACCGGCAAGGCAGATCCCTCCAAGGAAGCACGCGATGAAATCCTGTGGGACGAAGATGGGCTCATCACCATCACCGGTGGAAAGCTAACCATGTTCAGTCATATGGCACAAAGAACCTTACGATTTGCTCGCAAATATTTGCCAGAAAATATCAAGATCGATAAAGATAAACGCGCTCTGGATCGCATCAACGGTGAAAAAATAAGGCCGGTGATTGACGCCCAAGTGTTAACCACACAGCAAAAATTACGTCTGATCGGACGCTATGGATACAATGCTCCGGATCTGATTCTTTCTGCAGCATCCAATGAATTAGATAGAATTCAAGCAACCCCAACCCTGTGGGCAGAGTTGAAATGGGCTGCCCGTCATGAGCAGGTAATCCATCTGGATGATCTGTTGTTAAGGCGGACCCGCATTGGCAGCCTGCTTCCTCAGGGTGGTCTGCCCATCATGCAGCAAATCCAGGAGCTTTGCCAACCACAACTTGGCTGGGATGATACGCGCTGGCAGGCTGAAGTGCTGGCCTATCAACAGTTATATGCACAATCCTATTCACTGCCACAGCTAATTACCGAACAGAAAAGTGAAAAAACAGATCCCTTGCATCTTCATTAATAATTTCACTTTCCCTCTATAATCTTTATATGTCGTTATTGACAGAATTCCATTCCATCAACGTTGTGGAAGTCAGCCAATTCAGTTACGCTGAACGTGTCTGCGCGAGCGCATTACAGGGATTGGTAAACCGCACATTCCCCTCCATCTATCTGGATTATGGGATCTACGATGACCCGACAGCCCGGCGCACAAATGAAGATTTTCTGGATGATGAAATCTGGTATTCGAAATACCGCGACTTGCTTGGCAACCAGGACCAGCGCAACCTGGATTATTATCGTGAAAAATACAAGCTGGCAATAACCTCCGCAGTCAATCTCAAAGAGCTTGTCACAGCGAATTTCGATAAGCTCTCCGGCCTGGTGATTTGGGATGAAGATCTGCCTGATACAGTTAACACAGCCTTGATGCTGGCAGCTCAGGAAAATCTGTTACCGGTAACCCTATCCATCGCGGATCAGCTTTCCAGCACCGGGCTTTCCATTAAACACGATCTGCGCAAACGCTGGTCAGACCGGGTCAGTCTTTATCGTTGGGCTTTCAAATATTTATTTTTCAAATGCAAACCTGGTTACCTGGCTTGTATCGAACCCGGATGGCAACGAACCGAATTTCTGGATTACGTTGTTCAGGAAAAAATCTTCATATACAGCCTTTCATCTACAGACGTCGGATTGGGTAATAAGCTCTTGCTCTTACTGGCATTCGGACCCCCTGATTGGCGTGAATTTCTGTATGCCCTTTCTCTCGACCAATTGATCCGAAAATTTGCCCTGTTTTGGATGGGGTTAAGATCTGTGGAAGTGAAACTTGCCAATCGTATCCAAAAAGCAGTTAGATCACAATCATATCCGACCATTTTTGGATGGCATACCTGCCGGGATGATGAGCTGTCCTTCATGTTGCAACTCTCTTCCAATGGTTTACGGCTTGTTCCCACCCATATGGCTGGCAACTTCTCTTTCCACGCAAAACTACCTTCCTCCGGAACCAAACAAAAGCAATCAGCCAGTCAACCGGTTCTCGACCCACAGGGCATTTATCTCACCTTCACCTTATCGGATGGTGATCAATTGATGATGATGCACAGCGGCGAATTGGGTAACTGGTACAGTCCACAGCGTGGAAGTGTTCCTTTCAACTGGGAAACCCAACCGCTTTTGACGGAGATTGCTCCAGCTTTGTTGGAAAGATATATCACAATGGCAACGGAAAATGACTGTCTGATCGCTGGACCTTCCGGCGCAGGGTATATCGTTCCGCCACTTGCCCCACACCTGGATGCTTACATGAAAGAAACTGCCCGGGTCTGTAAACAAGCAGGAATTAATGTGGTCACCACCTACGTTGCAGATCCCCCAAAACGTGTATTGAGGTCGTTAGCAAAATATCACGGTGGATTACGGGGTTATCTGGCTGGGTATGCGGTGGTCACCCGGAGTCCAGCAAACCTGATTGGTGGAATTTCCATCATCGCCAATCAATTTCCAAAAGTTGACCAGATCTGGCTCAGTGCGGAAGATCTTCTTGGAAAAATCCGTGAAGAAATATCGAACCAAAAAACTTTCCCGGTGTTTATAGGTGTACATCTCTTTGCATACCGTACCACATACAATGATATCGTTCGTTTTGCCAATGAAATTCAAAACCAGCATGTTCACATCCTGCGGGGAGATGAATTTCTGGAACTTGCCAGACTACACCTTCAAGAAAACCAAAAAAGGAGCGCTCAATGACAGAAAAACTCATGATGAAGACGAAAGTCCTTTATGGGATCGCAGATCTGGGAATCTCATTACTGACTGCCTCGATTCAATTTTTTCTGCTTTTCTACTACACCGACATTGCCGGCATCAACCCCGGACTGGCTGGGACGGCACTCCTGGTGGGGAAACTCACCTGGGATGCAATCAATGACCCTGTTTTTGGTTATCTTTCAGATCGCACCCGCAGCCGTTGGGGCAGGCGTAAACCCTATATGTTGCTGGGAGCCATTCCTTTCGGATTGTCTATCTGGTTACTGTTTTCACTGCCCCCCGGATTGGTAGGCGTAAAAGCTTTTCTGGCCGTATTGGGATCCTTCCTGCTGGCAGATACCACACAGACGCTTGTGAGTGTTCCATATTATGCCCTCTCGGCTGAACTGACCTACGATTACGACGAAAGAACCTCGCTTATTTCGATCCGCATGATATTTACTGTGCTCGGTTATATCCTGGGAGCTGCCGCCACCACCGCTGTTGCGGGCATGTTCATGAATATGGGATGGACAAAGAATGCCGCCTATAGTGGCATGGGGGCTGTATTTGGTGTGGTTGCCATCATAACCTTGCTGATCACCACGTATGGTGTTAAAGAAACCCCGCGACCCGACCTCCTGCCAGCCAAGATGTTATTGAAAGAGCAGGTCAGCCAGGTTTTGAAAAATAGACCTTTCGTTCAGTACATGATCATGAGCACGATCATCAGCATCAGTTTCACCTTGCTCACCGCCCTGTTACCTTATTTCATCACCTACCAACTCAACATGGCTGACCAAACTTCGTTCATCATGCTGGTGTTGCTGGGCACGATCGCCATTTTCCTGATACCCTGGCGGATGGTATCCAAAAAAATGAATAAAGGCCCTGCTTACGCCCTCGGTCTCTTCATCGCATCCATTGCAATCGTTACTGCCTTCTTTCTACCGCAAGGACCAACCCCGTGGATTTACGCGATTGCTTTCGTTGCCGGGTTGGGTTTTTCCGCCCAGTACGTTTTTCCATGGAGTATGATCCCGGATGTCATTGAAGTGGATGCTTCCAAGTCCGGTGAACGGCATGAAGGAATTTACTTTGGTGTTAACGCTTTTCTGGGAAAGATCACCGGAGCCATCGGGATTGCCGTGGCGGGGTGGGCATTGGACCTGTATGGATATGTGCCGGATGCTGTCCAAACTGCGCGAGCCCTTTTTGGCATCCGTTTCTTTTACGCCATCGTGCCGGTGATTGCCTTTATGATTGCGCTGCCTTTGCTGATCTGGTATCCAATCACACGCGAGAAACACGCTGAACTGGTGCGGAAATCCCAATCGCAGTAAATCGTTTTTATTCCAGCGCTTATCGGGCTGCGCTGATGATTAAAAACCACAGAATGGTGAAGATAACCACCATCCATTCCAAAAATGGCATCCACCAGAAACTTGGCCGATTGGTGATCGAGGATGTATCCAGCACGCTTGAATCTTTTTGCCGGGTGGCTTTCCCCAAGTGAATGAGAAACGAGAGGTAAGAAGCGAAAGCCAACACGCCGATTACCAGAGAATATAGCGGAATGACACGTGCGTCGGCTGGTTGCACCAAAATAGCAATGCTGAACAACAGCACCGTTGCCAAGCCAGCCCGAAAATACGTCATGGCTGCTTTGATGTGCGGTTTGATGTTATTCATTGGGAAAACACCCACAAAGAGACAACCAACTGCAGCAATCATACCGACGGTAGACCCCAGATAACCCCACAGGTTATCCAGACTTAATCCAACCCCCGGCATCATCCAGAAAAAGATAAAACTACCGACGATGAGACCTCCATTAAACAACCAGGCCAGGCGTGAAACCCCCACCTCACCTAATTCTGAAACGAAATGGGCGCTGATGGTAAAGCGCTCGCCTTGTTTCCCCCGGTAAGCCATGGCTGCGATGAAACTGGAAATTAAAATAACCAGGCTGCCAGCCCAGCCCAATATTGGGTAAAATTTTAAAAGCCATTCAATCATTGTTGTCTACATCCCTCTGGTTGATGATGATTTCAATTGTATAACCTGTTGGCGATAATGTGAACATATTTGTTATACACTTAATCACGAATAAATTGTGATGGCAAATGCCTTAACTCACCCCTGGAGGACTATGTACAACACCTTTGCAGAAGATTATGATCGCTTTGTCAATTGGAATGACCGTTTGGCATACGAAATGCCCTTCATCGAGAAACAAATCAGCTTTTTGCAAGGCGACCTTGATAGACCACTGGATATTCTGGATACAGCCTGCGGTACCAGCATGCACGCCATTGCCCTTGCCAGGGCTGGTCACCGGGTCAGTGCGTCAGACCTATTTCCGGAAATGATCAAGAAAAGCCAGCAGAATGCCCATAGTGCAGGAGTCCAGGTGCGTTTTAAAACAGCCGGATTGGGTGAAATGGTGCAATCTTTTGGACAGAATCAGTTCGACCTGCTGCTCTGCCTGGGTAACTCACTACCCCACCTCACAAGCGAGCAGGAATTAATGGCTTCTCTACAGGATTTTGCATCCACATTGCACCCGGGTGGTATGCTCTTCATCCAGAATCGCAATTTCGATGTAGCCATGCAACGCCAGGAACGCTGGATGGAACCTCAAACCTACCAATCCGATGGGCATGAGTGGATCTTCCAACGCTTCTATGATTTTCTCCCGGATGGGCTGATCCGCTTCAACATTGTCACCCTCCAACGCAAGGCTGATTCCGATTGGCATTCTGCTGTCAATAGCACCCTGCTACGCCCACAAATAAGCAGCGAACTTGAACACCAACTGGTTCAGGTCGGATTTAAAGATATCCAGGCTTATGGAAGTATGCAAGGCGAGCCATTCGCATCCGATTCAAGTGGCAATCTGATCATCACAGCCATCAAACCTTAAGTTTCATACTGCTTTCACTTCCCTGGGAAGATAATAGGGAGATCTCAAAAATCAGATGGTCCGGGCTGCCACTTGGTTTGCCCTGCCCATTCTTCTGCGGCCAGGTAAATCAGATCCACAGCTGGGTCTTTGACTTCCGGGTACATAAAAGGATCTGCCAGATGCTCTGCCAGCATACGCTTCAGCCGTGCATACGCCTCAGCGGTTTGGGGGTGTGCACGGAGATAATCGCGAAACAGTAATGGATAACGTTGATTAGCGCGTCCGGGCACCCGTACATGCGTGTGTGTACGGCGTTGGTTGGCAGGTGAGTGAAAATACATTTTTTCCCAATGTTGTGGATCCTCATCCTGACCGGGAGGGATATGGTCGCCCAGATTTCCTTCGGCTAATGCGTACCCGATTTTTGCCATGGCATTGACCACGTCCTGGTTCAATGCAGCCACCGTAATTTGAATATCAATCACATCTTTTGCAGCCAAGCCCGGTACTGCCGTGGATCCGATATGGTCAATGCGTAAAGCCAGGTCACCCAGTCCTTCGCGCAGTTGTCTGGCGATTTGAGCAAATTCCTGCGGCCAGCTTTCTTTGTAATCAACAATCTCGTATTTAGGATTTGCCATTGGATCCTTCGATTACACCTGATCAAGACCGAAAATTTCGTTGCGGATTACTTTTTCCATCGACCAGAGGGCATGGTTTGTATTTGCCAGCAGGGTAATCTGCAGATTTTCATCCGGGTAATATCCCGAATAAAATTCAACACCCGGGTCTTCCCCGACCACTGAGAAACATGTCCAGACAGCATATTGATCAATCCAGACCCCATAACCATACTGGCCAGAAGATTCTGGACTGGTTGGAACATGCCGGGTTGTCATACGCGCCAGCATCTCTGCATCGAAATAGGTACGGGAAAACAAAGCTTTCCAGAAGCGTCCCATATCTGCTGCAGTGGTGTAGACGCCTCCATCTCCATGACCGATCACCGGAATGGAGAATATATTTGAACGCCAGGTACCATCCGAGTCCATCAAATATCCTGTTGAACATTGTGCTGGCAGACAGTCACTGGAGAAATACCCCGAAGATCTCATCCAGGCAGGTCCAAAGATCTTCTCTTCAATATATGTCTGATAGCGTATACCTGTTATCTTCTCAATCACCAATCCCAGCAAAACGAACCCCATATTACTGTACCCAAAGCGCTCCCCGGGTGTAAACTTCATCTCTTTATCCCGAATCAAGGGAATAAAGTCCATGGCTGAGCGCATCTGATAAACCGGTACCTGCCGCCAGCAGGCTTCATAGTCGGATTCAGATTCCTCATCAAAGTAATCCGGAATACCGCTGGTATGCGTCAGCAAATGCGCAATGGTTATACGTGGGTCCAGTTTTGGCAGGATATCCGGAATCATTTCTGCCAGAGGTTGCTCAAAGGATAGGGTTCCGGCTGAGACCATCTGGCAAATCGCGGTGGCGGTGAAAATTTTGCCACCGGAGGCGATCCCAAAGCGGGTGTTGAGACGATTGGGGAGTTGATCACTACGGTTGGCTAACCCATAGGCGTGCGAAAAAATCGGGGTATCCTGATAAGCAATATGTATCACACCGCTGAAAGGGGTTTGTCTGTGTTGTTCTTCAATGGCAGCGTTTAAGGTTTCAAAATTCAATTCACTCACAGAACACCTCTGTGTTGCGATAATTCACTGTCCTAGATATTGAAACGAATATTCAGGATGTCTCCGTCCTTGACGACATACTCTTTGCCTTCGAGGCGTAATTTCCCTTTGGCTTTGACTTCATTCATTCCGCCAAAGGCGATCAGATCATCATATGAAACGACTTCTGCCCGAATGAATCCTTTCTGTAAATCCGAGTGAATGACACCAGCCGCTTCAGGTGCCAGTGCACCATTCCGTACTGTCCAGGCACGGCACTCATCAGGACCCACGGTAAAGAAGGAGTGCTGCCACAGCAGGTCGTAAGAATATTTGATCATGCGGTTCAGGCTTAATTCTTCGATCCCATACTCTTGCATAAACATTTCAGCATCTTCCTGGGGCAGTTTGGCCATATCCATTTCCAGTTTCCCCTGCAGATCAACCACCAGACTGTGCTGGTGCGGATAATCCATTTTCGGTGCGGTCTTTCCTTCCGCCAGATTCAACAACAGCATGACTGGTTTGAGGGTTAAGAAACCAAAACCAGATAGACTGGCGATTTCATCATCACTCATGCCCATATCCCGTAGCGGCATCTCTTCATTTAAAGCAGTCTGCATTCTTTCAAACAGCTGGATGTCACGATCAATGCTGGCCTTATCCCGTCCGGCTCCCTTGCGACGTTCATCCGCCAGGCGTTCCAGCTTGCGTTCCACGAAGATCAGGTCATTGATGATGAATTCGCTATCCATCATGTGCAGATCGCGCACCGGGTCGACCGAGCCTTCCTGATGGGGTACATTGTCATCCTCAAAGCAGCGCAATACATGAATGAAGCCGTCCATCTGGGTGAGCTGATTAAGCAGGCTACCCGAGATACCACTCTTCCCGGCGCTGCCATCCAGACCAGCAATATCAACATAGGTGATCTTGGCGTAAATAGTCTTTTTGGGATTGAACATGGCGGAAAGTTTGTCGACACGCGTATCCGGCACATCCACAACAGCGGTATTAACCTGTACACGTCCTGCTGAGATTCCAGTAGGAATATCTCCTCTTGTAACAGCATTAAAAATGGTGGTTTTTCCAGTTTGGGGTAACCCGATGATTCCTAAACGCATATGAATGATTTCCTTGACCCTTCCGAGTTTTTTAGATATACTCTGCACTATTCAAGAGCCGGAGTGGCGGAACAGGCAG
>JACZIY010000679.1 GCA_014860845.1 Anaerolineaceae bacterium | reverse complement strand
TCCAAATATTTTTATTACAAATGTGTACAAAAATCATAAACAAAGCAGAACTCAATAATCAAATCAATTTCAAAATTGAAAGGAAAAATAATGGCTGATAAAACTGAACTTAATAGCGAGCAGCTGCAAGCAATTGCGAAGAAATTTCAAAGTGAAGCAGATGAATTGAATAATCTTCTCATTCAAACCAGAAATAAAGTTGATAGCCTACATGGAAGTGGCTGGATTGGGCGTGGAGCGGATGAATTCAACAATGAAATGCAATCGCTTATGCTACCATCGTTTCAAAAGTTGGTAGCTGCACTAACTTCAGCGTCAGAGCGAGTAAATGCAATATTGAAGATTTATGACGACGCCCAATCACAATCTCAAAGTTACTTCAAATTTGAGTAATAATCCAATTCATACAAGAAAGGAGAATTACAATGCCTGATAAGATTAGACTTAATTACCCACAAATGCAAGAGATGGCACAGCACCTGAAAGGTGTACAAACCAAATTGCTGCAAACCAATCGCTTCGCAAAAACTGTTGCGAACGATATGCAAGGTGGAGCAATGGTAGGTGATGCTGGCGAGGCATTTGCCACTGCACTTACTAACACATTTATTCCAGCAGTAAATAAATTTGCCGAAAAATTTAAAGAAATAGCTGATGATATCGAGAAAGCAATCAGTGATATGCAATCTGCTGATAAAAACGCTGGAGCACAATTCTGATAGGATTTGGAGGATAATTATGAATTTTATTCTAAAATTAGTATATTCCGCTGTTAGTGGTGTGATGGGAATGATCAGAAAATTATTGAGTCGAGTGACCTCGGAAGTCACTTCTCCATTACGCAACATGGTCGCCCAGGTTACAGGTGGAATCTGGAAGGGTGATGGAGCAGTTCGTTTCGTCAATGAAATGAACTCTAAGGTTATTCCTGATTTGACGAGTATTGTTGGTATCAATACCAGTTTTATAGGGGCATTGCAAAAATCAACTGACATATTTCGCCAGGCTGACAAAATGGCTACCTCCAAGGCAAATGAATTGGTAGATATTTTTGGCAGTATCTTTAAATAGACTGACAATCGAAAAGGAGACACAAAATGGCTCAAGAAGTATATATGGACGTTCCAGCAGTCCAAAAATTAGCTGATGGTTTTGGACAATTTGGTCAGACCCTCAAGGAAGTTGCCAGAAGTTTAGAGACAGCTATCATGATCTTAAAAGCAACCGCGTTTGTTGGGATGATCGGAAATCTGGCAGTAGCTTCTTATCTCGAACGAATAAAACCACGGGTTGAGAAAATGGCTGATAAAATGGATGAGTTGCAAAGGGATATAAAAGGTGCAATAGCACATTATACCACTGGCGATGTCACAGGATCGGATCATTTCAGATAAGAATGAATAAATAGGGACTTGCAGCAAGTATGTGGTTACGACACCACATACTTGCTGTCAACTATTTTATTAACCAGAGGAAGTAAGGCATTATGAATCGGATTTGTCTTAAATGTAATGTCATTTCACAGGATTTCAATCTCTGGTGCCAGGAGAAACATTGCCCGGCTGAAAATGCGACAGAGATTTTCAATAACGGAGAATGGTTTGGTATTTTTGAAATCGTTCAACCCTTACTGATTTTGCGTTCTGCCATTGTATATCAAGCACGTAGAAATGAAGAAGTAGTTTTTCTCAAAATCGCAAACACGGATTGTGAAGATAAGTTAAGGCAGGAAGCCATCGCGTTCTATCAATTGGCGAAGGCAGGCCAACATCCATTATTACCTGTTTTGTTACCTGCTCATCCACAAAGCACCATCGCCCAACACCCGTACGGCTGGACGGTGATCCAGGGAAAAGTAAAGTATTATTCAGTTTTTCAATTTGTTGAAGGGGAAGTCCTCAGGAATTATTTATTTAAAAATCCACAACCCTGGTTTCAGCATGTTGGTTGGATTGGTCTCAGTATCAGTGACGTGATCATTTACCTACACCGCGCCGGGAAAATTCATCTTTGTCTCAATCCTGATGTGGTGTATTTACGATTTGATAAGCAGGGAATTCCACGCCCATTATTGTTAGACTTAGGTGTAGGAGATTTGAATAACAATATTTCTCAAATCTGGAATGATCAGTACAATTTACCAGCGTACACTGCACCTGAAATC
>JACZIY010000678.1 GCA_014860845.1 Anaerolineaceae bacterium | reverse complement strand
CATTATAGCAACTCATTTAAATATTTCAATAGGCAATTTTTTTGAAATTAACTTCCTAACTGCATTTCTCTCATGGATTATTCATCCAGATCTCTTTTTTGCGCCAGCAATGCCGCCTCCACCCTGTTTCTCACCTGCAATTTTTGAAGAATAATGGTGATGTAATGTTTTACGGTCTTTTCAGATAAAAATAATTTTTCCCCAATTTCCTTATTACTCAAACCTTTGGCGAGCCCTTCCAGGATTTCTTTCTCCCTGCCTGTCAGACTATCTATTGGATTTTCCACTTCCTTTGTCGGGTGCGTTTTCGACATATTCATTTCCAACAACATGCTGGCGGCTAAGGCAGGAGGAACATAACTCTCTCCTACAATCACCATCCTTATGATGCGCAATAATTCCCTCGCTGCAACACCTTTCAAGATATATGCATGCGCACCTATTTTAAGTGCATTAATCAGATTATTATCTTCTTCAGAAGCGGTAAGAACAACAATTTTTGTGTTTGATACCTCGTCGGATATCACTTTAGCGGCGTTCAGTCCACCTCCAGGCATGTCCAAATCGAGAAGAATGATATCAGGTGCCAGATCCTTTGTTAGTTTTACAGCTTCATCAGCACTACCCCCCTGCCCAACCACCTCTAAATCATCTTCCGCATCCAGAATGGTCGCTAAACCATCCCGAAGCAAAGCATGATCATCGACGATTACAATCCTGGTAACCGTTGGCAACTTATCATTTTCGTCCATTTTTTCGTTCTCCATTAACACTTTTTGGTAAGCGGGAACGGATGGTTGTTCCTTTGCCTATTTGACTTTCAATTTCGAATCGGCCACCAATACTTTCCACTCTTTCCCGCATCCCGCTGATACCTAAGCGATCGGAATTTTCCAAAACAAACAGTACATCAAATCCAGGTCCGGTATCACCAATTTCTAAAAGGATGTGGTCAGTGTCGTTTTTTACACAGACACTTTGTCCTGCACCACGCGCGTGATGGAACGCATTATGCAGGGCTTCCTGAATCAAGCGATAGATCGTAATTCGAATTGGCAATGATGTACTTATTGTTTCTCCTTCAATTTCCAGTTGAACCCTGGTGTTGGTTTGTTGTTCGTGTTTGTGTACAACATGAGAGATCGTGTCAATTAAATCCAATTCGTTCAACTGAGGTAGAGCCAACCCTGTCGCGATTCCGCGCATTTCTTTTAATGCGTTTTGCATAGAGTGCTCTATGCTGGTAAGATCCTCAATCGTTTTCGGATTTACTCCGTTTGAGGGGTCTTTTTCAAATTTTCCAATCATCGCATCAAGTTTGAGTATGGATAATCCCAGATCCTGGGCAGGGCCATCATGCAACTCTGAACCTATACGTTTAAGGTAACCTTCATTTAATAAGGCTACACTGGCAGATGCTTTTCGGACGCGTTCATTTAATTTTTGATTTTCGGACAGTAAATCGGTTAATTGGTTCACTTTCTGGTTTAATTCCGCTTGTTGTCGGGATATGGTATTGCTCGCATTTCTTACAAATCCTGATAAAAGCAGATAGATGGTAAGAATAATAAAACCAACCACCAGCCAACTTTGACGTTTTAGGACTGTGATTTCCTTCTCAAGGTCTTCCGTAAGGTGATAAAACTCAGCAACAGCAATGACCTGGTTGGTTCCGCTTAACCACACCGGGCTATATGTTTCCAAAAGTTGACCATATTGTTCATCCAGAGCTAAATTTTCTTCTTCTTCCAATTCACTGATCTCTGAGACAACTTCTCCTAAGCGTGCACGCAATAAGCCTTCCGTCATTGGGTATGTTCTACCTATGGTGGTGGCATCATTGGAATAAAGCATCTTTCCACGTGTATCCCACACTTTAAAAGCCACAATCTGTTGTCCAAGTGGTGTATCCTGTAAAAGGTTAGCTAACGCTAATGCATTCTCCGGAAGAATGTCACCTGAAGTGCCCAATTCCTGTAAATTTGGTGCAACAAAACTCTCAACATATAGTGCTGTTGTTGCTCCAGCGCGATGGATTACCCCTGTTATGATTTGATTCTCGACCCAGAATCCAATTCCTAATGCACCTACAAATAATGTCAACAAACCTGCCAGCATAAAACGTTGGCTAAGATTTAAATTTTTAAATCTATCTTTTAGCTTTGAAATCAATCCAGCACTCCCACTCCGGTCATTTGAAAAATAAAATCATTATTGGCTGTTTACATTATACATAATCCTGATTATGCACATCTACTACTATGGTCGTAAATCACATCAGACTTAAGTCTTAAACTCTTAGTCCTTTGGTCGCTTAAAAGTTTCGACCTTCAGAAGTGGGTAGAAAGAGGAAGAGTGTTTATTATTGTTACATATCACTAATTCAACGGATCGAAGGAGAAAAAAATGAACTCACAAAATAAATCAAATCGAATGAAAGTCCTGGTCTTTGTTTCGCTAATTGCAGTGCTTCTTTTAGGAAGTATCGGCGCAACCAGCGTTGCAGCAAAATCTGCCATTCCTGGCGATGCGCTTTATTCATTAAAGACCACTATGGAGCAGACACAATTGAAACTCTCAAAAGATGCTGCCAATCGTGCTCAGCTGAAAATTAGTTTTGCAGAAGAGCGCCTTGAAGAAATCAGCAAACTGGTCAACGAAGGACGCTACCTCGAAATTGAAAAAACTGTGTTGGCTTTCGAATCAGCCATCAACGGTGCACTTTTTGAACTGGAAGCAGTCACAAAAACGGATCCAACCCAGGCAGCCCTGCTGGCGACAGAAATTACATCCGCATTATCCAAATATGCCGAAGTTCTCACCGTTCTCGCTGTATCGGTTCCAGAAGTAATTCAAGCAGAAGTCAACCGTGCCCTCGATTCAGCCTTACTGGCAGGCAGTCTGGACATGTCCGATGATGATGACATGAACAGTAACGATAACGATGATGACATGAATAGCAACGATGACGATGATGACATGAACAGCAACGATGATGATATGAACAGCAACGACGACGACGATGATAGCAACAGCAACGACGATGATGACGACAGCAATAGCAATGACGACGACAGCAATAGCAATGATGACGACAGCAGCGATGATGACAGCAGTGATGATGACAATCGCAATGATGACAGCAGTGATGATGACAATAGCAATGATGATAGCGATGATGATAGCAACGACAGCTTCGATGATTAATAGATAAGAGTTCGGTCAAGAAAAGTATAAAATGCAGGTTTATTTTTCAAAACCTGCATTTTTATCAAAATACAAGGAAGAAAACATGCAATCGATTCTAAAAACACCTTCTTTCCAAAATTGGACAACCGACTTCGAAAAAAGAGTTGCTCTTAACTGGGCAAATATCCGCACTGGTTTATTATTGTGGATAGTTTTTCTAGTTTTTCTTTCTCTGGTCCAATTTTCTACCCCAGATTTGCCAGATAACGATGGTTATTATCATATCAAATTGGCTTTCCTGATGCGTACCGAAGGACTCACTCCAGAATTTAACTGGTTGCCCTTATCCATCTTAAATGCGCGTGAGTATTATGATCATCATTTTCTCTTTCATGTGGCCTTGATCCCTTTTACATTTGGAAATTTAATCATCGGGGCAAAATTGGCAGCTGTGTTTTTTGCCAGCCTGGCTTTTATGAGTGTCTGGAACTTATTTAGAAATCAAAAAATCCCTCTGGCTCCATTTTGGGCTTTCGGTTTAATGGCAGTCTCCGAGGCATTTATTTACCGTATGAGCATCACCCGTGCGCAATCGCTTTCTTTAATCGTTTTAATGGTAGGACTTGATTGGCTGTTGCGAAAAAAGTATAAACGACTGGTATTCCTGGGTTTCTTTTATGTCTGGTTATATAACGCCTTTCCTTTGTTACTGGTCCTTGCTGGTGGATATGTGGCTGTCAATTGGTTATTCACACACAAATTGGAGTTGCAACCGCTGCTCTATGCCAGTATTGGAATTGGGCTGGGAATGGTGATCAACCCGTTTTTCCCCTACAATATCATATTCACGACCTCACACATCCTGCCCAAATTATTTGAAACCACATCCATCAGTGTGGGCAGTGAGTGGTATCCCTATACTACCTCTCAAATTCTGAAAAATTCACTTTTCGCTTTGGTTGCTTTTATCAGTGGTGCCTTTGCCCTGGGGTTTCATAGCAAGCGAATGGAAATGCGCACAGCAGTTAGTTTTGTCTTGGCGGTTTTGTTTGGACTGATGTTATTCCAATCCCGCCGCTTTATAGAATATTTCCCTGCCTTCGCATTAATTTTTGCAGCTTTTGCCTGGACTCCCATCATTCAGTCCGCAATGGAACAGGCAAGTAATCGATTTTATAAATGGCTGCCATCAATGGCGTTGATCGCAATCCTCATCCCTGGGATTTGGTTGACCCAGCAATCCGCACAAGCCAGCATCCAAAAATCGAAACCCTTTCAGACCTATGCAGAGTCATCTGCCTGGCTGTCCGCCAACACGCCCTCAGGATCGCGCGTTTTTCAGACTGATTGGGACGATTTTCCACGCCTGTTTTTCTATAATTCCCAAAACACCTACCTAATCGGTCTCGATCCGACCTATATGTTGTATTACAACCAGGATCTGTATGACACCTGGGTGGACATCACCAAAGGTAGAATTGAAAACCCATCTGCTATGATCGCGGGGAATTTTGGATCTGACTATGTGCTATCCGATTTGAAGCACACCAATTTTCTGAAAGGGGCTGCAAAAGATCCCGGATTGATTGAAGTCTTTCGCAGTGAAGATTCAGTGGTCTACCAGGTTGTTTTACAGGATTGATAAAATGGATGTGAACCCAGATAATGTTCACATCCATTTAATGATCTACTTTTGCATTTATGCTGGGGTACCTGAGATATTCACCATCCAATGGACGCCGAATTGATCCTCGAAAGCGCCGAATACATCGCCCCACATTTCCTTTTTCAAAGGCATTGTGATCGTTCCATTCTGGCTTAATTTATCAAAATACGCTGTTAACTCAGCTTGATTGTCACCACCCAGCATCATATGAATATTATTTCCGACGAACAATTCCATTCGTTCCGGGACATCAGCAGCCATGATAACCATTCCAATCTCTGTTTCCAGCATCGAATGCATGATTAAATTTTCTTCACTCGGATTTTCTGCCGCATGAAAATCTTTAAATGTCATCATGGTTAGTTTTCCTCCGAAGACAGATTGATAAAATTGCATAGCAGAGCGCGCTGTGCTTCTAAAATTAATATACGGGTTAAGTCTTGAATTCATCATAACTCCTTCTGATGGAATAGGTAACTAAAGGATATCTTGCTATTTTTAATATTCAATATTTTATATAATCCCATGTATGAGGATTCAAACTTTTTTTAATCCAGGGGAAAAAACTATGAGTGAGATTTATTCAGTTTGACGACCAGTTTATTTGCCCAGGCTTGAATAGCTTCCTCATCCCGGATGTCACTGGCTGGCACACTGCCTGCCATCATCTTAAGCGGGAACTTCAGCTTGGTCGGATCATACTTGCCACCAAACATCTCAATCTCCACCGGCTTCAACCAGGAGTAATTTTCCAATTCTTTGTTGAGTTGTGACCAGGAATCACGCCATTCCTGCTCATCGTAAGGATCATGGGTGGGTCCCAACGCAAAAATAGCGACCTGCAAATTAAGTAGGATACGTTGATGTTTGGATAAAAACCGCAAGATGTCTTTATGCCAGTGGAACATGAATAACGGCGCCCCCAGAATGACGGCGTTATAATCCGTCAGGGTCTTGATATCCCGCACCTGACAAACATCCACCTCAAAACCAG
>JACZIY010000677.1 GCA_014860845.1 Anaerolineaceae bacterium | reverse complement strand
GTTGTATTTTGTGATGTCAGCCAGGAAGCAGGAGATGAATTATTACCACTCCTGGGTCCAGATGCAAGTTTCGCTGTTGTTAATGTGGTAGATCGAGATGCTGTTCAGGGATGGATCGATGCAACCATACAAAAATATGGTCGAATTGATGTATTGATCAACAATGCTGGTGTTACACGTGATTCTCTATTGGTGAAATACAAAGAAGGACAGGTTGTCGGGCAAATGTCTCAGGAAGCCTGGGATTTTGTCGTTGATGTGAATTTGAAAGGTGTATTTAATTGTACTCAAGCAGTTGTACCTGCAATGATTGAGCAGGGTGGTGGAGTCATCATCAATGCGTCATCAGTCGTTGGGTTGTATGGAAATTTTGGCCAGACCAATTATGTTGCAACAAAAGCGGGTGTCATCGGTATGACAAAAGTTTGGGCAAGAGAATTGGGAAAATACAGAATTCGTGTGAATGCGGTTGCACCAGGTTTTGTCCTCACAGAAATGGTTAAGAAAATGCCCGAAAAGGTGTTGACAAACATGCAGGATCATACACCCATTGGTCGTTTAGGCGAACCAGAAGATATCGCTAACGCATTTTTGTGGTTAGCTTCTGATGAAGCAAGTTTTGTGCACGGTGCCACCATCAGCGTTGATGGCGGTATTGTTCTGGGAACCTAGTAGAAAATCCTGGAGGAAAAATGACTCGTTCTGCAACTATTATCGCAACCGGCAGATACGTTCCTGAATTTGAACATACCAATGCCATGTTTAAAGCACAACTCAATAAAATCAACCCGAAATTAGGCGAAGTCGTTGATAAATTTGAAGCATCCAGTAATATCAAAATGCGGCGGCACGCTCCTGAAGGTTGGGTGACTTCCGATATGGCGGTTGCTGCAGCCAAAGATGCGTTAGATGAAGCTGGTTTAAAACCTAAAGATCTGGATATGATCTTGTTAGGTACTGATAGTCCTGATTACATCACACCAGCTACCTCAGTTGTTGTTCAGCACAAATTGGGGGCAGTTAATGCCGGAACTTTTGATATTGGTTGCGCCTGTGCATCATTTCCAACTGGTCTTATTCAAGCTGCTGGCATGTTGGCAACCAATTCTCACATGAAATACATTATGGTGATCGGATCTTATATGATGCGAGTTTTATCCGATTGGGAAAGTGATGTTATGTCATTTTTCTACAGCGATGGAGCGGGAGCGGCGATTTTAGGTGTGGATCCGAAACCGGGATATTTAGGCTCATCTCTTTTCGCGGATGGCTCATATCACGCGCATTGGGGAATTTATTCAGGTGGAACCTATGAACCAGTAAGCGCTGAGAGTCTGGCAGCAGGTAGGACCAAAGTGAAACTCATTACGCCATTCCCAGCAGAAGTGAACAATGAAGGATGGCCAACCAGAATGCGTGAACTTTCAAAAAATAGCAATTTTGATATTGCGGATATTGATATGGCGATTTTTACCCAGGTCCGATACAACAGTATTGAATTGGTTATGAACAATTTGGGTCTTTCAATGGATAAGGCGCATTGGGTCATGGACAAATGGGGTTATACCGGTTCAGCCTGTTTACCGATGGCGTTTGATGATGCCAGGAAGTTAGGAAAGGTAAAATCTGGTGATTTGGTGACATTTGTAGGTTCTGGGGTGGGATATAACCAGGCAGCTGCAGCATTTATCATGCCTTAGAGGGAGATTATGAGTTCAAAATATAACTATCAGGGTAAATTAATTTCATTATCGGACGCGGTTTCGAAAATTCAATCAGGAGATAGAATTGGCCTTGCCATCGCAGCCAGCGAACCCTGTGGATTATTAACAGAACT
>JACZIY010000676.1 GCA_014860845.1 Anaerolineaceae bacterium | reverse complement strand
GAACATACCTTTAGTTGATTTACATGCCCAATATATTCCCCTTAAAGAAGAGATTTTTTTTGGTATTGAAAAAGTACTTGAGAGTATGAGATTATTCTTAGGAGAAAATGTTCAATGTTTGGAGAAAGATTTCGCTGAATTCTGCGAAGCAAGATTTGGTGTCGGGGTAGGAGACGGAACTTCTGCTTTGCATATTATATTGCGAGCGTTGGGCATTGGACCTGGTGATGAAGTTATCACAGTTTCGCACACATTCATTGCAACCGCTGAGGCAATTATTCTAGCTGGCGCAACTCCAGTTTTTGTAGATATTAATGAAGAAACCTGCCTGATGGATATTAATAAAATTGAAGAAAAGATTACAGAAAAAACGAAAGCCATCCTGCCTGTCCATCTCTATGGACAAACAGTGGATATGGACCCATTATTGGACATTGCCAACCGTTATAACTTGAAAGTTATAGAAGATGCCTGTCAAGCACATGGTGCTACCTATAAAAACCGCAAAGCCGGTAGCCTGGGCGATGCAGCTGGTTTCAGTTTTTATTATTCAAAAAATCTTGGTGCTTTTGGCGAAGGTGGAATGATCACCACAAATGATCCTGAAATCTATCAAAAAGTGCGTATGATCCGTGATCATGGCTCAGAGCGTCGATATTATCACGATATGATGGGTTTCAATAGTAGGCTTGATGAAATCCAAGCAGTCGTATTACGGGCTAAATTGCCTCACCTATCAGAATTTAATCAGCTCCGTCAGCAACATGCTGAAATGTATAACAAATTACTAAAAGATGTTCCAATTGTCCGGACTGCTAAACTTCCAGATAACCAACATGTATATCATTTGTATGTAATCCAGGCACCACGTCGCGATGAGTTACAAATCTGGCTCAAAGAGCGTGGAATTGGATCGGGAATCCATTATCCGGTTCCAATTCACCTTCAGAACTCTATGAAACACCTTGGATGGAAGAAGGGTGATTTTCCCATAACTGAAAAGATCGTGGATCAGATTATTTCTCTACCTCTATATCCAGAGTTATCTGATGAGGCGATTCAGATTGTCGCCAACTCTATCCGGGAATTTTACAGATCATAGTAGTAAACCAACCAATTCTTCGAAACAATCACTTACTTAATAATGCCAAATTTTTTAAAAACTATCGGTTACCAGCTATCCATAATTAAGCTAAATTGGGAACTTGTAATTAAC
>JACZIY010000675.1 GCA_014860845.1 Anaerolineaceae bacterium | reverse complement strand
AACCACAACTTTACCGTTTGTGGCATTTGGTAGGTCCAATATAGGTGAGAAATTTAATTATATCGATGAAGATGGTGAAGCTGGGGTTTATGAATTAACCAAATATTTAATCAATTTGGGACATAAAAAAATTGGTTTTATCTCAGCACCTTTCAATTTAATGTTTGCTAATTTCAGGTTAGAAGGATATCGAAAGGCGTTAGAAGATCACGGAATTGATTATTTGCAACAATATATTTATGAAGGTGACCTCACGCGTAAAGGAGGTGAACGGGGAGCCAAAAAATTATTAAGCCTAAGCGATAAGCCAACAGCAATAATTGCATCAAATGACTTAATGGCATTAAGTGCAATGACATATGCGCAAGAAATGGGACTGACAGTTGGAAAAGATGTATCCATCGCAGGTTTTGACGATGTTACCCCTTCTGATATCTTTTCTTTGACAACCCTGAGACAACCAATCTATAACATTGGATGTTTGCTTACTTCCATGCTACAAAAATTGATTCAAAATGAACTGGTGGAAGAAGATCAAATTTTGTTAAAACCACAGCTTATCATTCGAAATTCTACAGGAAGAAATAACAATCATTAAAAGACTGCTTCCTTGGATTTTCGTAATGAGGATGAGAAAGGAGCTTCGAAAAAAAATATTATCTTGGAAATTCTCAAAAAATAAAAATCAATTATAAAGGAGCAAAAGATGAAAAAGTTGAATTGGCGTTTTATATCTATGGTTATAGTGGTCTTATCAATGCTGCTTACAGCATGTGGAGGTCAGGTGGAAGCACCACCAGTTGACTCGGCAGCTGCAGAAAAAGTAGCAGAACTGGAATCTCAAATTTCTGCTTTATCAAAACAACTCGAAGAAGCTGTTGATAATACAGAAGTTGTAGTGGACCCTGCATTACAAGAACAATTAGATGAACTTCAACAACAGTTGCAAGCTGTACAAAACCGGACGGTTGTTGAATTTTGGACCACGGACAATGAGGAGGATCGGGTAAAGAAATATGAAGATGTAGCAGCAAAATATATGGAGCTGCATCCAGAGGTAGAAATCAGGATTGTTCCGATTGAAGAAGCTGGTATGTCACAACGTATTTCAACCGCTGTTGCAGCGAATCGATTGCCTGATATCGTTCGAATGGGGATTGAACGCGTCGCTTCTTTCGCTGCCGATGGTCTTCTGGATGAAGCAGCAAACATTGCTGCTATTGAAGCAATTGGTGTGGATGATTTCCGGAAAGGCCCATTGGAAATGGTTACAAATGCGGCTACTGGAAAATACACAGCAGTTCCTTTTGATGGTTGGATTCAAGCGATCTGGTATCGCCAGGATCTGTTTGATTCGCTTGGCTTACCTGCCCCAATTAAATGGGAAGATATAACGAATGCCTGCACGACCCTTCCAGGAAATGACGATTTGTTGTATGGCATTGGTTTAGGCACAGATCCAGGACAAAATTACGGACACCAAATATTTGAACAGGTAGCGATCTCCAATAATGCCTGGCCATTTGATGAAAGTGGTAATGTAACCATGAATACCCCAGAAATGGTTGCTGCTCTGGATTTCTACACAAGTTTGCAGGATTGTGCAATCCCTGGTCCTCAGTATTGGCGTGGTGGACGTGAAGCTTTTGAATATGGTCAAAGCGGCATGTTATTCTATTCGACCTATATCATGGACGATCTGGTAGACGGTTCTGGTAAAGAAGATGGATCCGTTGTTGAATTAGCCTATGAAGACTTAGCAGGTCGAACAGGTTTTGCACCATCCATGGAAGGCCCTAATGGAGCAGCCACCTATGGCCAATTAGTTGCCTTAGGCATCATGCGTGATGCTGACCCGGTTGCCGTAGATGTGATTAAGTTCTTTATGACAGGCGAAAATTATCAATCCATTCTAGCATTAGCCCCAATGGGAAAAGTCCCGGTGTTGGAGAGTGCTGTTGATGAGTGGAGCACAAGCAGCAATTACTTTGAGTTTTACCCGGCTGAAACACTTGCTGCCGTGGCTGCAGGTTATGATTCCATGCAGCGCTGGTTATTCCGCCCTGATTATGATGTAACTGAACGAGCTGTCGTTGGTGATATTGAAGGTAGATTACTGATTCCTCAAGTACTGAGTAACATTGCAATAGAAGGTTCGATGACCCCTGAAACTGGTGCAGAATGGTTACAGGAACAAGTTGAAATTTTATTAGCTGAGCGACAACAATAGCGCTTTCTTTTAAAATGGGAACTGCTCACTAAATCTTTTGGCTCGACCCCATTACGAATTATTACTGTGAGCAGTTCCCCCCGATTATAACATCCGCTGGGGATTTGAATTTACCGAATTGTACCCCAATGGAAAAATATTGAGATTGGAGATGTGATGGCTGAAAAACCTTCCTCCAAAAAAAGATTCTGGCTATTTAGTAAATCAATGCATGCCAGTGAGGTGCGTTTAGCCTGGTTATTGATCTTACCCACTGCAATCATTGTGTTTGGATTGGTTTTATTTCCTGCAATATTCAGTGTTTGGATCAGTTTTCATAAAATCGGATTATATAACCTGAATGATGTTTTTCATGCACCATTTATTGGATTTGATAATTACAAAGCCGTCCTGAATGACTTTGCTTTTAAATGGGGAGGCCCGAACCAGTGGGGTGCATGGGTAACCACCATTTTTTATTCCTTCATATCCACATTTATTACGTTAATTGGAGGGTTGATTGCTGCGATATTATTAAATAGACCTTTTCGGGGCAGAGGGTTAGCAAGAAGTGTGTTCTTATTCCCATATGTCGCCCCTGTGATCAGTGTAGCGTTTGTCTGGCGTTGGTTATTGGATCCACGTCCATCAGGTGTACTTAATCATATTCTGATTAGTTTAGGATTGCTTGAAACACAGCAGGCATTCCTCGCAACCAGAGGATTAGCGATCTGGCTGGTCATTATTTTTCAAGCCTGGAGATATTTTCCCTTTGCCATGCTGATGATTCTTGCTCGACTACAGGCTATTGACGATACATTGTACGAAGCAGCTGCTGTAGATGGGGCAAATTCCTGGCAAAAATTTATTTCGATTACTATTCCTCAAATCCGTTATGTATTAGGTGCCATTTTCCTGTTGCGTTTATTGTGGACTTTCAATAAATTTGATGATATCTGGTTATTGACGGGTGGCGGGTATGGCACGAATGTATTACCAGTCCTGACCTATCAATTTAGTTTTAATATGTACGATTTTGGTAAAGGTGCTGCCACTGCAATGATCATGATGGCTGCTCTGGTTGTTTTTATTATTGGGTATGTTTTGATCATTATGCGAAATTCAGAAGAAAGCTAGTGAGGATAATGTCATGAGTACTTTAGACCAGTACGAAAAAGTGAAGAAAGCTAATTTTATTGATCATCTGGCTAAAACCCTGAGTTGGGAAAAATTTCTTTTCGCTGTTGGCTTGTTCTTCTTTATTTCAATGATCATTTTTCCCTTTTATTGGATGGTTAGTTCTTCTTTTAAATCGGGGGCAGAAATTGCTGGACGTGCGCCAGTTTATATTCCATCATCACTAAGATTAGACGCTTACCGTGAATTATTTGATCCTGCCTGGAAATCATTTCAAAATTTTGGATC
>JACZIY010000674.1 GCA_014860845.1 Anaerolineaceae bacterium | reverse complement strand
AGTGGGAGCCAGCCCTGTGCCTTTTAATGAAAATTATCAAATTCCTCATGAGCTTTCTTTCGAAGAAATTCATGAGATCCAAGATTTGTTTGTAAAAGCTGCTCTTCGAAGCCTGGAAGCGGGTTTCAATTTTCTCGAGATTCATGCTGCTCATGGTTATTTGCTGCATTCATTTTATTCACCCGAATCAAACCAGCGCACAGATGAATATGGCGGAAGTTTTGAAAACAGAATCAGATTCCTGGTGGAAACTGTCCAGCAAATCAGAAGTGTATGGCCACAAAGACTGCCTTTATTTGTGAGAATTTCTGCAACTGAATGGACAGATGATGGATGGAATGTCCAGGATTCGATTCAATTGGCTCAAATTCTAAAGAACGAAGGGGTGGATGTCATTGATTGTTCCTCAGGAGGTAATATTCCTGGTGTGAAGATCCCCTTGATGCCTGGATATCAGGTACATTTATCTAAAGAAATCCGACAAAATTCAGGTATTAAAACAGCTACTGTAGGTTTGATTTCGGACCCTGAACATGCGAATAAGATAATTCTGGAAGGTGAAGCCGATTTTGTTCTATTAGGACGGGAATTGTTGCGCAATCCATTCTGGTCTTTAGATGCTGCAAGAAAGCTAGGCCATCCATCTCCCATTCCACCGCAATATCTGAGAGCCTACAAATAACCTCAATGAGAAAGAAGGTTTTATGACGATCCATCCATTAGCTGGAAAACAAGCTCCACAAGAAGTATTAGTCAATATTCCACGATTGGTAGCAGATTATTATCAATACCAACCTGACCCACAATCACCAGGACAATTAATTTCGTTTGGCACATCGGGTCATAGGGGGACGTCCAGTGAAAAGACGTTTAATGAAGATCACATTCTGGCTGTTACCCAGGCATTATGTGAATACAGACAACAAAATGGCTATGATGGAGCGTTATTCATAGGTAAGGATACCCACGCCTTATCTGAGCCTGCGTTATTAACAGCGATTGAGGTTCTGGCTGCAAACGAGGTCCAGGTTCGTTACCAGGAAAGGATGGGTTACACACCGACACCTGTTATCTCGCATGCAATACTCAGGGATAATCAAAATAAAAAATCCCATCTATCGGATGGTGTTGTGATTACCCCTTCACATAATCCACCAAGTGATGGAGGATTCAAGTACAATCCTCCTTCGGGTGGGCCGGCTGGACCAGAAATTACCAGTGTCATTCAAAAGAGAGCAAATCAAATCCTGCAAAATAATTTACGTGATGTTAAAAGGATGACGTTTGAAAAGGCAATGCTTTCAAACAATGTTAGGAGCCATGATTTTATTCATCCATATATAGAAGATTTGCAGAATGTAGTCAATCTGTTAATTGTCAAAAATAAGGGGTTAAAAATAGGTGTTGATCCAATGGGTGGGGCAGCCATTGAGTATTGGGATATAATCGCTGAGTATTATGGACTTAATTTAGAGGTGGTCAACTGTGATCTTGATCCACGTTTCAGCTTTATGAGACTTGATCATGACGGGAAAATACGAATGGATTGTTCATCTCCGTATGCAATGGCAGGTTTGATTGGTTTAAAAGACCAATATGACATCGCGTTTGGCAATGATCCGGATGT
>JACZIY010000088.1 GCA_014860845.1 Anaerolineaceae bacterium | reverse complement strand
GCGAACCTTCTGTTGATCCTTTCCGGATCTGATATCAGCATAACGGAGAAGATTGTTCAACAGTTGCAATTGGGAATGCCGGGTAACAGAATCAATTATCATATTCTGGAACCATATTCATTCAAAGATGCCCGCTTGTTTTTCCAAAATTATGAAGAACAGGAACAAGTCAGGGCTTATGCAACGTATGGAGGAATTCCTGCTTATTTATCTGTTATTGACCCGCATACTTCCTTACAGAAAAATATTCTTAACACAATCCTCAATCGTGGATCATTTTTTTTTGATGAAGCCCGCTTTATCCTGCAGAAAGAATTAAGAGAACCTCGCCATTATTACGCAATTCTTCAGTCTATTGCAGCCGGAAAGAATCGATTGAATGAAATCAAACAGGCAACCGGGATGGATGGAGCGCATGTCTACCTCGACACACTCCAAAAATTGCATATGATCGAGAGAATCGTTCCAGTCACCGAATCCCAACCCGAAAAAAGCCGAAGAGGGCTGTATCACATAAAGGACCATTATCTGCGTTTCTGGTTTCGTTTCGTCCTTCCCAATCGCTCTCTCTTAGAACGTGGTGCTGGTCAGCTTGTCTTGGAAAAACAAATCATGCCAGAGATTGATCATTTTTCCGCGCTGGCATTTGAAGAAATTTGCCGGCAATATTTCTGGGATATGGGCATTACTGGCAGATTACCTTTTTTTCCACAGACAATTGGAAAGTGGTGGGACAACCAGAATAAAATTGACCTGGTCATTTTGGGAGATCAAATGGCGGAATTGGTCGACTGCAAATGGAGTAATCAACCTATTGGGTCAAACGATCTGATGGATTTAGAGCGCAAAGCAGAACTTGTGAGACCCGACCTCCCAAACCATGAGATCCGGTTTGGGCTGTGTTCGCGGTCAGGGTTTACACGCCAACTGGTTGATATGGCACATCAACGCAAAGATGTGAGTTTATTTTCATTACCCATGATTTTAAAAGATTGATCAGGGTATTGCTCGTATTGCGTTTGTTGACCTTTCAATAATATTTTTATATACTAAATCTAAATGGTCATCTTTAATCGAATGGAGGTTTTATTAAAAATCTCCATCGAACTTGTTGTCTCTCAAAAGTTAAGTATCAAGCAAAATGCTCCCCTCTTTAATGTGAAATTTAATGAACCTGGGAAGGAGGTAGCATGCCCTCCCTTTTCTGGTCTGGAAAACTTACACTACCGATGAAAATGTTGGTCGAGGCAAATAATTTGCTGTCGCTTCTGAATAGGAATGCCAACAATTTACATGCCATGAAGGAAAGAGTAAAACAAGGCTACGAGGGAAAATATTCGGATCATGTTTATCAATACGATGAATTTGGATACCATCTGCAAGATCGTTCAGCACGCATTCAGTTAGAAGGAATTTCATTTGAAGGCATGCACGTACTGGATGTTGGCTGTGGTACCGGCGCACTGGCGTGTGTGGCTTTTGAAAATGGTGCGACAGGAGTAGTATGCGGTGATATTGCAGAACTCATGCTGAAAAAGGCTAAGGGAAAAGCAATAGCCGCAAATAAAGAATACACTTTTTGCCAATTGGATGCTGAAGGCTTGCCGTATCGGGATAATTCATTCGACGCGGTGATTTCCGGAATGACATTCGGAACCCTCCCCAACCAGAAGTTAGCTTTGGCTGAAATGGTCAGAGTAGTAAAGCCAAGTGGTTTGGTGTGTGTGGGTGCCCATGGGCCTGAACACTATTGGGAGGCAATCGATGCCAGTTTTCGTTGCATTAAGAAACGCTTTATTCTGGGATATCGATTGGAATGGTGGCCAAGAAGTGAAGAATATATTCGAAGACTATGCCAAAGAGTCAATCTCGAGAATATTCAAAGTAAGCACGTAATCTGGCGTAATGAATTTGAAAACGGCCTGGCTGCTTATGACTTTTTCGCAGCGATATCAGCGTCCTGGTGGTATGCAAAGTTTCCCCCCAATGAGATCGAAAAGGACTCGCATCGAACCCGTGACTATTTCAATCGCAAGAATATCAAAATTGTTTCTGACGATATAGTCATCGTGTATGGGAACAAGCCGTTAATTGGTACATAGAAAAGCTTGTTAATCCAGGATCATACTTGAATATTATCAACTTATACTATTAATCCTTAAATTTTCCCTTGATGTGTTTTTGCATCCAATTCTGCAAGTCTGGTTTTTCTTTGACCAACTTTGATATCAGAACAATCAGGTTTTCACGGTCCAATGGCTCTAACAAGGTTGGTATATCGACCGATTCGGTAAATAATTCCTCCTCGTTAACAAAGGTTAGCAGGAAAGCCACCAGGTGTTTACATAAACCACCCCAATCATAAGGGCAGGTACAGAAAGCATCCATCTCAATCCCATCGAAATTTACCTCCAGGTCATAGGGTTTACCTCCACTGCCTTCACATTTGCCAAAAATAGTGTTTTTCTTGCGAAAGGTATCGGAAATTGCACTGGACAGGTATAGGTCTTCCCCACGATCGAAGCTCTTTTCAGTGGATAATAATTGAATATCCTCTTCGGTCAGCAATATTTCTTTCATAATGTAATTTTATAATAATCTTTGAAATTCTCTGAAGCTGAAAGAAGAAAATTGAGGGGATAATCTTCATCAAGACGTGAACTTTCGATCCGGCGAGGGTCAATAACCTCCCACTCCGCCTACTGTCCGGGACCAACTGGATTACTTCTAATATTCAAGATTTTTCCAAGCTATAACTGAATTGTATACAAGGTGCAATGCACTTTTGGTCAATTGTTTATGAGGAATTTACCCGAGAATTGGGTATCGTGTTCATTCTTAAGTGCAATGCACCAACGATCTGGTGAATTTTCTATCAGCAATCAGGTATGAGCAATATCATGCCCTTTGGGTATCAGCTATTAGCTATCACTTGACAATTACTTAACCCATCTATATAATTCAGCGATCTTAACTAATAAGAGGTCTTATGTCACCACCTTTAGAAAAAACCTTTAATGAATGGATGAATCTCAACATGCGCAACTCGCTTGGCAATTTTATGCGATTTGCCAGGGAGAAAAATTACTCTCTTCCACAGCTAAGCGCGTTGATTCATCTTTCACAGAATGAAGAATGTAATATTTCTGGTTTGGGTACAGAATTCGGCGTGACAAATGCCGCCGTCAGTCAGTTATTGGAGAAGATGGTTCAACAGGGATTGGTACACCGCAGTGAGGATCCGCAAGACCGTCGCAATAAAGTACTGGTGTTAACCAAAGATGGAAAAAAAATAGCCAATGAAGGGATGATCGAACGTCATAAATGGTTGTCTGATTTGATCAATATTCTCACAGAAGAAGAACAGGATCAGGTAGATTTAGCATTGCGGTTATTAATTGACAAAGCTGCATTGTTGGATGATCCGAAATCTCAATCAGAAAGCTAAATAGAAGAGAACAATACCATGCTTAAATTATTTCCCTATATCAAAAAATATTATGTGATGATCCTGGCTGCCATTTTATTGCTATTTGTACAGGCCAATGTGGATCTGACCCTTCCGGATTACCTTTCACGCATTGTGAATATTGGTATTCAACAGGGTGGCGTGGAGAGTGAAATTCCCTCCGCCATGCGTGCGATTACCTTTGAACGCGTGCTGTTATTCCTCTCCCCTGAAGAGACAGAAATTGTCACCGCTGCTTACCAGCTGGTGGAACCAACAGACTCTGATTATGATCAGTACCTGAATCAATATCCATTGGCTTCGGGACAGGCTCTATATGTACTCCAGGCGCTTGATCAGGAGCTATTGGATACCCTCTCTCCTATCGTCAGTCGTGCTTTGATAACCGTCTCTTTTCTCGAGCAAGCGACTGCGAATCCTGAGAATGCTGCTGCCATGGCAGAGAATCTGGGATTTGACATCTCGCAAATCCCAGCCGGGATGGATCTTTTCACCGTGTTAGGTAATTTGCCGGCACAGCAACGAACCCAACTCCTTTCAGGAATTCAGGATCAATTTGAAACCCTTGGTGAGAGTATGATCTCGCAAATGGGTATCGCAGCTGTGAAAACTGAATACGAAGCCCTGGGTGTCAACACTGCGACATTACAAACCAGTTATATCTTAACAACAGGAAGTTGGATGTTGGGGTTAACCCTCATCTCCGTGATAGCAACCATTCTGGTTGGATTACTATCGGCTCGCGTGGCTGCAGGTGTTGCCCGTGATTTACGTGAATCGGTTTTTGTGCGCGTAACTAACTTTGCCAAAGCGGAAATTGAGAAATTTTCAACTGCTTCCCTGATCACACGATCCACGAACGATATCACCCAGATTCAGATGGTAACCATGATGATCATTAGGATGGTATTTTTTGCCCCTATTATCGGTATTGGAGGTATCATCCGCGCTTTGGACAAAGCCCCATCCATGTGGTGGATCATAGCCGGTATGGTGGTTATCTTGCTCAGCGTAGTCATGGTCGCCTTTTCAATCACCCTTCCAAAATTCAAACTAATTCAAACCTTAATTGACAATCTCAATCGGGTTATTCGTGAGAATTTGAGCGGTATGATGGTGGTACGTGCATTCAATCGTCAGGATTTTGAAGAAAAACGTTTCGATAAAGCCAATCTAGATCTGACCGGCAACATGCTGTTTGTTAGCCGTGTGATGGTCGTTCTGATGCCCATCATGATGTTTCTGATGAGTGCTGTCTCTTTGCTGGTCATTTGGGTTGGCGCCCATGAAGTGGCTCAGGCCCAGATTCAGGTCGGCGATATGATGGCATTCATCCAATACTCCATGCAGATATTCTTTGCATTTATGATGATGGCAATGATGTTCATTATGTTGCCGCGTGCTTCGGCGTCTGCAGAACGTATTGTGCAAGTATTGGATACCGAGCCCAGCATTGTTGACCAGCCAAATCCCATGCATTTTCCAGAACCATTCCGCGGTGTGGTGGAATTTCGCAATGTTTCTTTTCATTACCCGGATGCAGAAGAGGATATCCTGCATGATATCTCCTTTACAGCGTGCCCTGGTGAGACAACCGCCTTTATAGGCACAACCGGATCTGGTAAATCAACCATTGTCAACTTGATCCCTCGTTTCTTTGATGTCACAGGTGGTTCAATCCTCCTGGATGGTGTAGATATCCGTAATGTTTCTCAAAAAGAATTACACTCAAAAATTGGATATGTTCCCCAAAGGAGTAATCTCTTTTCTGGCACAATCGAATCTAATCTTCAAATGGGTGATGAAGAAGCCACCCCCCAGGAGATTCAAACAGCCATCGAAATTGCACAAGCAGCTACCTTCATCAAAGAAAGAGAGGATGGATTACAAGCTGAAATTTCTCAGGGTGGCACGAATGTTTCGGGAGGTCAACGCCAACGTCTGGCGATCGCCCGTGCCCTGGTAAAGAAAGCACCCATCAATATATTTGACGATAGTTTCTCAGCATTGGACTATAAAACAGATGCTGCTTTGCGATACGCACTTCGTAAATATGTGGCCGACTCGGTCGTCTTTATCGTATCACAAAGGGTCGCTACTATAAAATCTGCGGATCAGATTGTCGTCCTGGATGAAGGTAAGGTGGTTGGCAAAGGCACCCATCATGAACTAATGAAAACCAACGAGATTTATCGCGACATTGCCCTATCGCAATTAAGCCAGGAGGAATTGGCATGAGCGACACAACCAACAAAAACACAGTTCCCAATAATGATGGGAAAGAAAATAACAAGGAAAATAAAACCACAACTACACGTCGGCTAGGTAGCTCACATGGTGGTCCATTTGGTCGCGGTGGCCCCATGGCAATGATGAAAGGCGATTCTGCCCGTGACTTTAAAGGCACCATGCGCAAACTCATCGCCTATCTGGGACCTCACAAACTGGTAACCGTGATTGTCATCATTCTTTCGATGGTTTCCACGGTCTTCACCATCTTTGGTCCCAAAATACTGGGAAATGCAACCACGAAGCTTTTTGAAGGCGTAATCGAGCAAATTACCGGTTCCGGACCTGGTATTGATTTCAACGCCATTGGACAGATCCTTTTGACCGCCTTGGGATTATATATCCTGGCTGCTGTGTTGTCTTATGTGCAAGGGTGGATGATGACTGGTGTATCGGTTGACATCACCTACAATCTGCGTCGAAATATTGCCGCCAAGATCAACCGCATGCCATTAAAATATTTCGATGGCACCAATCATGGCGAGATCCTCTCCCGCATCACCAACGATGTGGATACCGTCAATCAGACGCTCAGTCAAAGTCTCTCACAGATCATCAGTTCCATCACCAGCGTGTTAGGTATCTTAGTTATGATGTTGACCATCTCATGGCAAATGACGCTTGTTGCGCTCTTGGTCATTCCCCTTTCATTGGTGATCGTACAGTTCATTGTCAAACGCTCGCAAAAATACTTCCGCAAACAACAGGATTATCTGGGAAATGTGAACGGACATATTGAAGAAATGTTCAGCGGACATGTAGAGGTGAAAGCTTTTAACGCCGAAGAACGCAGTGTCAATACCTTTAATGAATTGAACGTTAAACTCTATGATACAGCTTGGAAATCGCAATTTCTGTCCGGTATTATGATGCCAATGATGAACTTTGTGGGTAATCTCGGGTACGTGGGTGTGGTGGTGGTTGGTGGGTATCTCGCCATTCGTAATTTGATCACTGTGGGTGACATTCAAGCCTTTATCCAATATGTGCGTTCCTTCACCCAACCGATTACACAACTTGCCAACATTTCGAATGTTCTCCAACAGACAGCTGCTGCGGCAGAACGGGTATTCGAATTTCTGGAAGAAGAAGACCAGGTTCCGGAGGTTGAGAATCCTATCGATTTAACAGGCGTGGATGGCCGTGTGGAGTTCAGAAATGTACGCTTTGGGTATGATCCCGAGAAGATCATCATCAACGATTTCTCTACCAAAGTGGAACCAGGTATGCGGGTTGCGATTGTTGGCCCGACTGGTGCCGGGAAAACCACATTGGTAAAATTGTTGATGCGTTTCTATGATGTCAACAAAGGCTCAATTCTCATTGACGGTCATGATATTCGCGATCTGCGCCGTGAGGATCTACGCTGCATGTTTGGTATGGTATTACAAGATACCTGGCTGTTTAATGGCAGCATTATGGATAACGTTCGTTATGGTAGCGATAACGCCAGCGATGAACAGGTATACGCCGCCACCAGAGCAGCACATGCCGATTACTTCATCCGCGCTTTGCCGGGTGGATACAATATGGTATTGAATGAAGAGACAACCAACATCTCTGCTGGCCAGAAACAGCTTCTGACCATCGCACGTGCATTCCTGATTGACCCCGCCATGCTGATTCTGGATGAAGCCACCAGCTCGGTCGATACCCACACTGAATTACTGATCCAGAAAGCTATGCGCAATCTTATGCAAGACCGCACCAGCTTCATCATCGCCCACCGTCTCTCCACCATCCGGGATGCCGATTTGATCCTGGTACTGAATGAAGGTGACATCGTTGAACAGGGTAAACACGAAGAGCTGCTGGAAAAAGGCGGCTTCTATGCCGAGTTGTACAACAGTCAATTTGCGCCGGTGGTGTAGACTGTAGTTTAAAGTCGATCGTCGACAGTTGAGGTTTATTAACAACATCGGTTGTGAGAAATATATTCACAACCGATGTTTTTGGTATTTTTTGGTGGGCAAGCTGTAATATTTTCATTGGTTAATGCAGAAACCATGTTTCTAAAGATCAACAAGGGTCAAATGATCCCGATTGTATTAAAGTAAACATTTAATTCCTTGATGTCTGATAATTGATTTATTTTGAATTACTCATGATGATTCTCAGATTCTCATACACCATGCTTGTAATGAGTGATAATGCAAGTATTTTTCTGTAAAATTAGTCAAATTATTCTAAAGGTTTGTTAAGGTTCAACACTCAGCTGTGGAATAGTGGACACCGTTTCACTCTTGCCCACAATACCACAGCTACTACTGCTATTACTTCAGTGTCCATCTGAAACATCAAGAAATATCCATCCAGTCTCCCATTTTTCACTAATATCAATAAGAATTGAGCTGATTAACCTCAAACAAGAAGTTTCATTCGGAAAAACACCAACCACTTTTGTTCTCCTTTTTATTTCTCTATTCAGTCTTTCAATACTATTGGTGGTACGAATTTTCTTTCTGTGGGCAGCTGGAAAAGAAAACACTGTCAGTCCTTCTGGGATATTTTTCTCCATCCATTGGGAAAGCTTAGAAGCACTTGTCTGGTACTTTTGCACAATTTCCTGAAGATTCTCTTCTGCTTTTGTTCGATTAGGAGCATTGAATACACTGCGAAGATCCTCTGCTACTTCTGCTTGCATGGCCTTTTTGGGTATATAGGACTGAGCATTCTGTTGTAAATGAAATTGACATCTCTGCCATGGAACCCCACCAAACACAGCTTTCCGCGCCGCTTTCAGTCCTGCATGATCATCTGAGATAATCAGTTTCACCCCTCGTATTCCACGCTGTACCAAGCTTTCCATGAAGGTACGCCAGTGTAGTTCTTGTTCTCCTAAGGCAATTGTTACTCCTAACACTTTTCTATGACCACTCCAGTCGATCCCTACAGCAATCAGTACCCCAACATCCTGAATATATCCATCCTGGCGTATTTTCTCATATCTGGCATCCAAGTACAAATACACTACTTCTCCTAATGGACTGTTTCGCCATTTCTCCAGGGTTTCATCAAGTTGTTTGGCTACCTCACTAACCGTACTAGCTGATACAGAGGTGCCGCATAATTTCTCTATGATCGCTGATACTTTACGCGTGGAAACTCCTTTTATGTACATTTCTGCCATAGTTAGGTTCAAAGCTCTTTCACTCCGGATCCCTTTTTCTAATGACTCTGGATAGAAACCTCCTTCACGCACCTGTGGTATGTCAAATTTGATTTCTCCCATCCTAGTTCGTATTGTTTTATTCTTGAAACCATTAGCATGTCCCTGACGTTCTTCATCTCGTTGATAGAGACCAACACCAAGATACTTTTGCCGTTCTTGTTTCATGGCTTCATTTACTATAATCCGGATTAGTTCTGGTACATATTCGAGTCCTTGTTCTGATATTTCCTCCAGAATTTCTGGGCTTAGTGTAAAATTATTTTGGTAGGTCATTTAGTCTCCTTTTTTAAGTTTTCGCAAACTTTAGGATAACCTGACCTACCGCTTTTGTTAAGGTTCTCAATTTTACAGAAAATATCTTACACTACTTGATGAGTGGGTTTTGTAACTACAATAAAATATCCTCTTTATAATGTGTCTTCTCAATTCCTTTTTGTTGAGATTAGCCAATGATATTAAGAATTGGAGATGAAAATGCAAAAATCGGAAATTGTTATTCGTGAATTGCTATCTCTCGCACAAATTGAGGTCAATGGAAATAATCCATGGGATATTCAGGTACATGATGATCGCTTTTTCGAGCGTATCTTGCGAGATGGTTCGCTCGGATTGGGAGAATCTTACATGTATGGTTGGTGGGATTGCCTGGCGATTGACGAATTAATCACGCGAGCACTCAAAGCTCACCTGGATGAAAAAGTAAAGAATGAAACACGCTATCTCTTTGAGGTACTGCGCGCAAAAATCCTCAACCGGCAATCTGCAAGCAGGGCTTTTGAAGTAGGCATCAGACATTATGATCTCGGTAATGATCTCTATCAGCACATGCTGGATAAACGTCTGAATTACACCTGCGGGTATTGGAAAGAAGCTCAGAACCTGGATGATGCCCAGGAAGCAAAGCTGGACTTGGTATGTAAAAAGATCGGTGCCAGGCCTGGAATGAAAATTCTGGAACTGGGTTGTGGATGGGGTGCTTTTGCCAAATATGCGGCAGAAAAATATGGCGCTTCTGTTCTTGGATTAACAATTTCCAAAGAACAGGTTGCGCTGGGTATGGAATTATGCAAAGGTTTACCGGTGGAATTACGCTTGCTGGATTACCGCGAGGTGGAAGGCAAATACGACGCTGTTATTTCAATCGGCATCATGGAACATGTGGGATACAAGAATTACCGTACTTACATGCAGGTTGTCCAGCGCTGCTTGAAAGAAGATGGAATTGGCTTTTTACACACGATCGGCAGGAATAATTCTATTACCACTGGAGAGCCATGGTCTGACAAGTATATCTTCCCCAATGGTATGCTACCCTCGATCACGCAACTAGGTTCTGCGATGGAAGATTTATTCGTCATGGAAGATTGGCACAATATTGGTCCTCATTATGATCCCACGCTTATGGCATGGCATGCAAATTTTGAAAAAGCCTGGCCCACTCTACAACCGAAATATGGCGATACATTCTATCGAATGTGGCGTTATTATCTGCTGAGTAGCGCAGGTGGTTTTCGATCACGCAATACACAATTGTGGCAGATTGTTTTCACACACATGGGCACACCACAGCCGGACTGCAGAATCAGTTAGTTATGATGAAAAATGTTGATGTCATCATAGTTGGAGGTGGTCCTGCAGGTGCAGCCTGCGCCTGGAAGCTATCCCAGCATCAGGTTGACTTTCTTGTGCTGGATAAAGCCACCTTCCCACGTGTGAAACCCTGCGCTGGATGGATCACCCCACTCGTCCTCCGCGATCTGGAAATCGATCCTGCAGATTTTCCCCTCGGCATCAAACACTTCACCAATTTTCAGGTATCTATAAAAGATTTTCATCTCAAACTTCGTACCAATCAATATGCGATTCGCAGAATCGAATTTGATGATTGGCTTCTGCATCGTTCTGATCCTTTGCTAGTCCATCACACCGTTAAGGAAATCAGCTTAGCAAATGATCGCTATCTGATTGACAATACGTTTTCAGCGAAAACCATTGTCGGCGCAGGTGGAACAAACTGCCCAATCCAAAAAACCTTCTTTAAGAATGAATTGAATGGCAATAATGGGGCATTGATCGTCGCCCAGGAAGAAGAATTTGCGTATGAATACCACGACGATCGCTGTCACTTATGGTTCCTTCAGAATGGACTACCTGGTTACGCCTGGTATGTACCCAAAGCAAATGGATTTGTTAACGTAGGTCTGGGCGGTAGTGCAGTAAAGCTGAAATCCAATAATGACTCATTAAAACGTCATTGGAGGCTGCTGGTTGAGAAACTGGATAAAATGGGGTTGGTTAATGGTCATGACTATAAACCAGTCGGGCATTCTTATTATCTACGTGGGAGGAACCCAGTTGTGCGACGAGGGAATGCATACATCGTTGGCGATGCCATCGGGTTAGCTACTCGTGATATGGGTGAAGGGATCGGGCCAGCGATCCAGAGTGGATTCCAGGCAGCAGAAGCTATTCTCACCAGCCAGGTATTCTCAGTTAAATCGATCCAAAAATATTCGTTTCCCTCGCTGCTTGGATTTCGATAAGTCAACAGCAATTCAATTTTCCTTTCATCTTTTAGCTTAGAGTTGTTAGTGAAAATTGGAACAATTTTCTCTCCACATTCGTCTATACAACAGAAATCCTGAATGCACAGAATCCATCAAAGGGGTGAGCGTTTCCCCCCAGTGCAGACATCAGGAGGAATAGAAATGTCTTCTAAATCCCTTTTTGCTCTGCTTGTATCGATCGGAATAATATTCCTGACGGCCTGTAACCTGACCACAGGTTCTGATAAAAATGACTCCGGAAATGCCAATATGCCCAACCCGGCGTCTGTATTCTGTGAAGAAAACGAAGGAACCCTCGAAATCCGTACCACAGAGGATGGCTCCCAGGCTGGTATCTGCGTCTTCCCGAATGGCAGCGAATGCGATGAATGGGCTTTCTATCGTGGCGAATGCAACCCCGGTGATAGTCTCAATATGGCTGCCAACATGCCCAACCCGGCGTCTGTATTCTGCGAAGAAAACGGTGGAAGCCTCGAAATCCGAACTTCTGAAGATGGCTCGCAAGCTGGTATCTGCGTCTTCCCGGATGGTAGCGAATGCGATGAATGGTCTTTCTTCCGTGGCGAATGCCAAGCCGATGATAGTAAGGCAGAAAATACAGTCGAAACTGTAGAGCTGGCTGCCGATGGCTGTTATATTTATCGCGACAAGGATCTCAAATACAGTTTCCATTATCCATCTGATGCCATCATCACGGAAAATGATGAACCCACCAGGAGTTTCACTATTCAAGGACCCATGTTTGAGGATAATTATTGGCCAATGATCATGATTGCCCATCCGCAGGATCGAGAAGAATTTCGCCCACCAGTAGGTTCTGATTTGGAGCAATGGTTAACGGATCACAACCTGATCGACGCCGAGACATACGACCTTATGGAGATTACCGGCAACACTGCCGTTCACACCCGCTTCAATAGTATCAGTGGTCAATCCTATAATTTCGATCATTATTACTTTGCTCACGAAGATCAATTGTATTCCATCGTTATCCTGCATACCAGCGGTAAGGAAGATTGGGGTTTGTATAACCATATTTTGGAAAGCTTTGATTTTGAAAATTAGATGTGAAATGAAGCAGGTGATATAAGAATCGAATTTCCACTCAGAATTCGGTCACCTGCTTTCACTTTCCTAATCCATCCATCATTTATTCTAATAATGATCATCCAAATAAGCTGAAAACAGTCTGCTGATCAGGCACCTTGCATCATTTAGTTTATCCTTCTTTGGGCAGCAATTTACTGACAATCCACCCATTCCAAATTAAGGTTATAATTGATTTGATTTTGATCACATATAACCATCAATCGCCTTTTTTAGGGCGATTTTATAATTATTACAGATGGTAACGATCGTTGACATTTGAAAGGCTGAGATATAGATTCTCGCTTTGTGAGATAAGGCAACTATGAATATAGACGACAAAAACGGGACAACCGTACAGGTTCGAAGCACAGACTTTAAACCACGACGTAATTTTACAAATTGGCTGATCGGGAAGCCTTTACAGACAGCAGATGCACCCCACCAGACGATTGGAAAACTGATCGGGCTGGCTGTTTTTTCTTCGGATGCATTATCCTCAGTTGCTTATGGCCCTCAGGAATTGATGATGATGCTGGCAGCCGCTGGAATGGTATCCCTTCAATATTCGCTTCCCCTGGTTTTATGCATAGTCGGGCTATTGGCAATTTTAACAATATCCTACGAACAGACGATCCATGCATATCCCAATGGTGGTGGTTCATACATCGTTTCCAGAGATAATTTAGGCGTTCTCCCCGCACAAATAGCAGGTGCAGCTTTGTTGACTGATTACATCTTAACTGTAGCTGTATCCATCTCATCCAGTGTTGCCCAGATTTCCTCTGCATTTCCAGGTTTATTTCGCTGGCGCGTGGAAATAGCGATTGTCTTTATCATGCTGATCATGGTCATAAACCTGCGTGGGGTCAAAGAATCCGGTGTGACCTTTGCCATACCCACTTATTTTTTCATCGTCATGATGTACATCACCATCGTTGTTGGGTTGGTTCGCTACTTTGCTGGAACATTAGGGATCGTTACAAATCCACCCGAATTAACCATTCTGGCAGAACCACAAGCTTTAGGTTTGTTTTTACTTCTTAAAGCATTTGCCAGTGGAACTGCTTCAGTAACCGGTGTGGAAGCAATTTCTGATGGTATCACAGCCTTCCGTGAGCCTCGCAGTAAAAACGCCGGTTCGACCTTGATCTTCATGGCCTTGATCCTCGGATCTATGCTCATTGGCGTAACTTTCCTATCTGGACAGGTCAGCGCAGTCCCCTCAGAACATGAAACACTTGTGTCACAAATCGCACGTACCGTCTTTGATGGGCGTGGGTTCCTATACTTATTAACAATAATTGGCACAACCGTGATTCTGGTTATGGCAGCTAATACTGCCTTCGCTGATTTTCCTCGTTTGGGAGCTATCACAGCCAATGACGGTTTTTTACCCCGCCAATTAACCTACCGCGGTAGTCGATTGGTATACTCACGTGGCATTATGGCATTAGCTTTTTTGGGATCATTATTAATTATCATTTTTAAAGCAAACGTTTCTGGATTAATACCATTGTATGCGATTGGTGTATTTCTCTCATTCACTCTATCCCAATCAGGTATGGCACACCGGTGGTGGAAAAGTGGTCGACTGGAACCAGGTCAGGAAAAAGTGGAACGGGGTTCTGTGGTTAAATATGAGAAAAATTGGATGGTAAAGATGATCATCAATGGATTGGGTGCTGTAGTAACCTTTTTTGTTACCATCATTTTTGCTGTCACCAAATTTGCAGATGGTGCCTGGGTGGTTGTGATCTTATTGCCTATTCTGGTTCTGGTGTTTTACTCCATCCATCGTCATTACCAAAACCTGGCTGGCTATCTGACTCTGGATAAATTTGTTGGTCAACACAATATTGGTCGACACCGGGTGATCGTACCGATTGCCAGTGTCCATCAAGGCACCTTAAAAGCGCTTAAATACGCTGAGTCTTTGTCCAAAGATGTTACTGCCGTGCATGTTTCCATTGATGATGACGAGGCAATTAAATTACAGAACAAATGGGAAAACTGGGGCGATGGGGTTCGACTAGTTATTCTTGAATCTCCTTATCGCTTGATGATTGAACCCCTGATCGATTATGTTTCAGAATTATCCATCCAGCGTTTAGAAAATGAGATGATCACCATCGTAATTCCACAATTCATTCCCCGAAGATTCTGGACGAACGCGCTGCATATGCGTACTGCAGACACATTGCGCAAAATCTTAATGGGGCAAAAAGACATCGTGATTGTGGAAGTACCCTATCAGGTTGATTAGTAAAAGGAAAAAACATGAAAGTTTTAATTGTAGGATGTGGACGTCTGGGTTCAGAACTGGCACAATTACTTTTCCAACATGGAAATGAAGTATCCATCATCGATTTAGAAGAAGCAGCTTTTGACATACTCAAACCTTCGTTTAGAGGGCGACTTGTTGAAGGTGATGCGCTCAGTCAGGATGTGTTGAAGCGCGGCGGCATTGAAACCGCCGATGCGGTTGCTGCAGTTACGAGTGATGACGCTACCAACCTGGTTGTTGGCAGGGTCGCAAAAGAGATTTTCAAAATTCATAATGTGGTTGCTAGAAACTTTGAACCAAGTATTGGCGAGATTTTTGAGCTCTTCAAACTTGAAGTGATCAGTGGTACCAGTTGGGGTGCCTCCCGTCTGGAAGAAATGATTCTTAATGAGCAATTTAAAGTAGTTTATTCATTTGGTGATGGCGCTGTAGATTACTACCAGGTAATCGTCCCGGAACAATGGGTGGGCAAGAAAGTAGCGGATTTAGAGCAAAATCCAGGTCAGTCCATTCTGGCATCGATCACCCGAAATGGAAAATCCTTCATTCCGAATATGGAAGATGTACTTGAAACCGATGACCATTTGAATTTCAGTGCAACCCATGCCGGGATTGAAGCTTTGCGACTAAAATTTGTTGACCCTGGACAGGAGGCCTGATATGTTTGTAATTATTGCAGGTGGTGGACGCACCAGCACCTATTTAGCT